>NZ_CP064190.1 GCF_015353075.1 Rhizobium sp. 007
TTAGAGAATCGCACTTCCCGGAATCACAGTCAAGAGTCAACGCCACACCGGCGTAGCCTTTTCTTTGCCTTGTGAAAGGTGAGGAATATGGAAACGGGATATATAACGACGCCCTTCGGGCGGCGGCCGATGACGCTTGCCTTGGTGAAGCGTCAGGTGGCGACGGAGCAGACCGTGACGGCTAGCGCCGTGGATAAATGGCGGGTGTTTCGCGACGTAGGTGACGCCCGCTCGCGTCTTGGCCTCCAGGATCGGGCACTCACCGTCTTGAATGCGCTCCTGTCATTCTTTCCAGCTGTCGAGCTCAGCAGCGAGAAAAACCTGATCGTCTTTCCTTCGAACGCCCAGCTATCGGCACGGGCAAATGGGATCGCCGGGACGACGCTACGCAAGTGCCTGGGGATGCTTGTCGAGGCCGGCATCATCATCCGGAAGGATAGTCCCAATGGCAAGCGCTACGCTCGAAAAGGCGATGAAGGTGACATCGAAGATGCTTACGGTTTCAGCCTTGCTCCTCTCATCGCGCGTGCGAGTGAGTTTGCGGCCCTGGCCCAGGACGTCGCTGCCGAACAGCGACGGTTCCGTATCACGAAGGACCGCCTCACGATCGTCAGGCGAGATGTCCGCAAGCTCATCAGTGTTGGAATGGAAGAGAACCTGCCTGGTGACTGGGTGGCTGCAGAAGCGTGCTTTGTCGAGATAGTTGGACGCTTTGCGCGCCGACCGACATTGCAGGATTTGGCCAGAAGCCTCGATGAGATGAGCCTCCTGCATGATGAGGTTTCCAGGATGTTGGAAACACAGGAAGAAACCCAAAAAAGCGACGGCAATGACATCGCATTTGGATGGCACATACAGAATTCAAACACCGAATCTTGCAATGAATCTGAACCTCGCTTCGAAAAGAAGCAGGGCGAAAAGTCCGAGCCAACCAAGAAGACGGAGCGCAAGCAGGAACTGGAGGCTTTCCCGTTATCAATGGTGCTGCGCGCTTGCCCGGAAATTGGAAGCTTTGGGCCGGGCGGATCAATTGGAAGCTGGCGGGAGATGATGTCGGCCGCGGTAACGGTCCGTTCGATGCTCGGTATCAGCCCGTCGGCCTACGAAGATGCCTGCGAGGTAATGGGGCAAACGGCCGCATCGATCGCCATCGCATGCATTTACGAGCGGGCGGGCCACATCAACTCGGCCGGCGGCTATCTCCGGGATCTGACCGCAAAGGCGCGGCGCGGCGAGTTTTCGCTTGGACCGATGCTTTTCGCGCAGCTTAGGGCAAACGCGGTCCCAGCGAACGTGTCAGCATGAAGCGACAGTGATCTGAGCGGATTGTCGCGCTAAGGTACTGATATAAAACGGAGAAATAGAAGAGTTTCCGGCTGGCAACTTTAGGCTCAATTGCAGGACCGACGGGGCGCCGATACTCTCTCGCTGCCACTCATTAAGTCGTTGAACCGGCATAGCATTCTCCATATCTTGCGCTGAGCATTTGGGTTGAGGTCTGAAAAACTATGATTGCTCTAACATCTACGACGGTGGAGGTCGACGATGACGTCACGGGTCTCCAGTGGGCGGTTAGTGACTTCGAAGCACTGGCGAAATTGATCGCAGTCATCGCGCTTGGGCAGGCGCAGCACGCTGTGAGGATCATCGACGCGCTCGAACCTCATGGCCCTGCTTTATCAGACGAGGAACTTTTCCGTGGAGCGCGCGGTCAAATGTCGATCCGCGGGCAAACGGATCGCGCAGAAAGATGTCTCGCGCTACCATCGGGACGGCTTTCTGTTTGAATGCATTTCCTGGATTGTTGCGCGTCAGTCGAGCAGTTCCCGCACCTTCATGAAGGATCCGCACATTGCTGCCACGACGCAAGGTCTCGACGGCCTCGCGATCGAAATGGATCCGACTGAGCCGGTGATGGTTGGTGCAACTATCTTCGAGGACAAATGCACGGAAATCCGCGCCAGAATTTTAAGGGCGAGGTGCTCGTGACCTTTGGGGAGCACCTCGCCAGCAAACGAATGCGCGATCTGGTTGCCAATGCGGTGAGTTTGATCCGGGAGCGCGGGCTTAATGGGACTGAAGAAACGAAGGCGGCCGCCAGGGTGCTGGACAAGAGCTTTCGGACCTATCGGGCTGCGCTGACCGTCGGAGCCGAGGTATCGACGACTAAGAGACGAAGAAGCTCTTCAAGGGTTACAACGGTCTCGCCAATATCAACAAGGACCAGCGCGTTGGAGCAACATTGATCGTCAGCGATTTGCGCGACTGGTTTCAGAAACTCGCTGAAGAAGTAATCAAAGCACTCAAGCAATTTGAAGCCGACCATGTTTGACATTCGCACATCCGAACTTCTTCGAGCCGCGCCTAGTTTGCCCGAGCTCGACGCCCAACAAATCCCACAGATGCTGACGCGGCACTATGCCGAGCTCGTCTCGGCAAGGCTAAAGGGAGAAGATGACGTTGCGCCCAAGGAGGAAACATGGTCGCTCGATCGCATTGCTGACGCATACGAGATTGTGGCGTCAATTGAAGTGGATCCGGAACTTCGCCGGGCTGCTGCCTTCGTTGTATGTTGATCTATGGCGATACCGGCATGGGCAAGACCAAAATCATCCGCAAGTTCCTTCGCGATCCCGCGCCGATTTTCGATCGAGGCACCGGCATGACGACCATGCCGGTAGTGGCGATGCAGATGCCCGCGGAGCCGGTCGAGCGCGACGTCTATGGTGAACTTCTCAACGCAATGAGCGCACCTGGACCGATAGGCGACGCCACCTTTCGGCTGAAAACGACCTGCCGCAGTCTGATGCGCAGCATGAGCGTGCGTATGCTGAGCATCGACGAGATTCACGCGATGCTGACCGGCACCTACCGGCAACAGCGCATCTTTCTCAATGTCATCCGGTTTCTGGCGAACGATTTGAAGGTGCCGCTGATTTGTGCCGGAACAGACCTTGCGCGACAGGCGCTGCTGACCGATCCGCAGCTCGCAGAGCGGTTCGAGACGTTTCAGCTGAAGAGGTGGGTCAACGACCAGCAACTTTTGGCGAGCCTGGGCACCATCCTCCCGCTGAGGCGCCCTTCGGATCTCGGGTCCGCGCCTGTTCGTCGGCGAATTCTGGAACTCACCGACGGCGTCACGGTGCGGATATTTCGTTTGATCGAGACTGCGGCCGCAGAGGCGGTCCGCAGCGGCAAAGAGGCAATGACCCTTGAAAGCTTCGACGGCGAGGACCTGGTTTTGCCGCAGGTCGCCATGGCACAGCATACGGAGCGCCAACTCCGGCGACAGGTGGCACGGTGAGACACGTGCGGCTGCTTCCGGTCGCACCCCGTCCTTTTGCGGACGAACTGCTCACATCCTGGCAATGCCGTCTTGCCTCCCGCTATTCCAGCACGCCACCGCAGATCGAGGCCTGGCTTGGCGGCCGGCCGGCCTCAATGCGCGAAAGCTTCGAGGCGCGGGATTCGCAGCCAGACGAAGACACGACTTGGCGCTGGGCGCGCGGCTGCAGGCTAAAGGAATGCGATCTCCAGCAGCTGGCACTATCCGAGCTAGGGCGGCCTGAAGACTGCTACGTCAGGAGTGCGCTGAACCGAGGGGTTTGCGCCGTTTGCTTAGACGAGGGTGCCGAGAGGGGCGGCGACCACTATTGTCGGCGAAGTTGGGCTCATGTGGAAGCGGTCGCATGCCACAAGCACGGTGTCCGCCTGCAGAGCGCCTGTCAGCGTTGTATTCGCAACGGATATTCCAGTTTCGATCAATGCCGGAAGGCGTCAGGCTCATCTGTCCTTCTTGCGCTTCGGTGATCTCGGCAAGAGGGCGACGGCAACCACGACAGAACAGGATGCTGGAATCGATGTCAGCAATCGGTAGTGCGATCGACGAGAGGGGAACGCGGCTCAATGCTCTGACGGCCGCTAGCCGCTTTCTCTGGGCGCCATTGCAGAACGGATTGCCGTATATCACGTGCCTCGGGATTTCGCTTCCGTATGGGAAGCCGCCGCCGTCATCGACTGCACCTTCGCCGTTATCCACGCTGCCTCTCGCTTGGCGGGCCGCCTCCATCGAAGCCATGGCTGAGCTTGCAGGCTTGGTCGAGTGTCGTGAAGTCGGAACCGTCCCGCCCTTCGTGCATGAAGCCTTCAGGAAGATCCGGGGAGGGGAGGGAGAGCAGGCGCCGGAAGAACCCGCCGCCGCGGCTCAGGATGAAGGCGCTGAGCTGAAACTGCGGAGCGATGGCGATTACCGTCGCCTGGCGCTGCAGATTCTCAAAAGCCAAGCCTGGAAGACCATGCCGTCGAACAACGGCAGGAAAAAGAACCGCGCGATCGGTCGCCTGATGAACCGTGCCCTCAGCGGCGGATAAGGCCAAACCGGTGGGCTTCGTCCATCAGGTCCCGGACGGAGGAGGGCTGCCATTTCTTGCCGCCTCGCGCGGGCCGTTCTCCCATCTGGTCCAGTTGAGAGGCGATGTCTCGCAGCGATAGATCTGGATCGGCAATGGCGATCGCCGCTACGAGCTTCATCAGATGGTCTTCCGGAGCACGGCGAGGCGACCGGGTGAGAAGTTCCTTCTCAGCGAGCTTTTCGCGGACCATGCGATGGACGGCGCGACGAAGGCGCTCAACGGTCCAGTCGTGGCCACGACGATTGAGAACCCGCACGACATTGTCCCAGCTGTGCTGAGGCCGGAGCTGCCGCACTGTCGGCAGCCAAGTTTGCGCGGACGCAATGAGTTCGTCGAGATACAATTTCTCGCGTGCTTTCGAAACCGCCTTGATCGCTTCCGGCCGGCGCTCTCGCAGACCGGGATTTCCAGGAAGCTTCCCTCGCGCTTTCGCAGCTTTGATGCCAGCCTTCGTGCGTTCTGCGATAAGCGCTCGCTCGAGTTGGGCGACAGCACCGAGAACCTGAAGCGAGAACATGCCCTGTGGCGTTGAAGTATCGATCGGATCACGAATGGATCGGAAATGAGCTCCGCGTTGCTCAAGGTCCTCGATCACCTGCAGCAGGTGGCTGACCGATCGGGCCAGCCGATCGAGGCGGACGACGACGAGGACGTCTCCCGCGCTGAGCTCTCCAAGCAGCCGCGTCAAGACCGGCCGAGCACGCGATGCCCCGGAGCCATGTTCTTGGTAGATGCGATCGCAGCCAGCGGCACGCAGTTCATCCATCTGGGCGTCGTGGACCTGGTCGTCCGTCGAGACGCGCGCATAGCCGATGAGCCGCTTCGGAGGTTGGGGGACGTTAACTGTTTGTCTCTTTGCCATCTGGCTTTTCAGCGACCCATTTCGAGGTGTTTTGTACAGATAAGAAATGCCTGAGAAAATGTTCAGTTGCAAGCGTGTTTTATGCCACGAATACAGCCCCACCAGACTCGAAACAGATACATGGACGAGGGTCGGGCCGTTAAGGCGCAGAAACGCGCGCTGACGGGCTTTTGTGGCTGAAACGCCTGAAAAGTAACGGATCTAGAGGAGGGGAGGGCGGGGAGCTGCGCTCGGACGCCGCTACTGAACTGCTGAGGGAACTACAGCGAGTTGGGGAAGCGCTGTAAAGGCGCTTCGAAGTCCCGGCATCAGCGCCCAGTACGTTGCCGAAATCTGCTCGAAAGGCCGGGAATCCAGGCGTTTCCGGTCATTCAGGGAGGCCGAAATCAGTGAGTTGCGGCGCTGTGGCAATCGCTTCCAATAAGCGGTACTTATCGGAAGTCAGAAGCGCGTTGGAAATTCGCAGCCATGGCGGAAGCTAAGGTAGATATCGCTTCTGGTTAATAGCGTATTTACCATGATTTCAATGCGTTACGATCTCGCCAAATTGCCATCCAGACCCTGCTGCCGCCGATTGCCGACGCAGGCTCGGCCTTGGCGCGGCTCGACGAGCGCATCGCCTGCTCAGCCGTAGGAAATGGATGGATCGAACGATCCCATTTCGCAGATGCCTGCGCCTCGCTGTGGATCGACGGCGAATTCGTCCATCTCGAAGACCTCGTCCTCCACGACGCCACCCGCGACATCCGCACTCCGACCGACGAACTCACCATCGCCCGCGACGTCCTGAAAACCCGCCGACGCATCGCGACCCAGCCGCCCGGCTGGGCATTGTCGGCCGACGGTCTCTGTACCCTCCGCGGCCAGGCGTGGCCTGGACCATCTTTTGGTGGCGACGGCGTCGCCGAGAGGGAAGGTGCCGCGGCGCGTATCGATGAGGCTGGAGAAGGGGAGGGGAAGGACAGCGATGACAGCGCCAGCCTGCTTGACGCCGAGTTCGCCGCCATCGATGCGGTATTGGCCCGGTCCGAACCGGCGCTCAAGCAAGCAAGGACGCCGAACCGCGTCGGTTCCCGGGAAAAGGATCCGCTGGTTTATGATCTCGACTGGGATGAAGATGCGAGGCTCGACGAATGGCACGGCGTGCTGCGGCGAACGCAAGATTTGCCGGCGGTGTTGCAGGCCATAGTTGCCCTCGACGCCTGGAACGAATTGTCGGTGCTGCAGCATGCGCCCTGGCTCGGCCGGTTGTCCGCCGCCTCGATCCTGCGCGAGGCCGGCGTCACCACTGCGGGGCATCTGGCCGCCATCAATCTTGGCCTCAAAACCATTCCCGTCGATCGCCGCCGGTATCGCGACCGCGAAACCCGGCTGCTTGCCTTTGCCCACGGTTTTTTGGCAGCTGCCGAGATCGGCCTCAAGGAACACGACCGTCTGGCGCTGGCGCGAAAAATGATGGAGCGGAAACTGGATGGGCGCCGCACGTCGTCAAAACTGCCGGAGTTGGCCGAACTGGTCATTGCGCGGCCGCTGGTGTCGGCCGGTATGGTGGCCAAAACCCTCGACGTCACACCGCAGGCGGCGCAGCGTATTGTTTTGGAACTGGGGCTCAGGGAGATGACGGGGAGGGGAAGGTTTCGGGCATGGGGGATTATGTAATATGGAGTGGAAATTGATTATTCGGATGAAAGGATTGAAGGTGGCACGCTTTGGATATGGGGCGCATAGAATGTTGAGGGAGATATGGCCATAGCGTCGCTTGTGATTTCAATTTTGGGTTTCTTGGTTGCGTTGGGCACTGCGATCGCCCGCTAAACGCCAAGCCAACTCGGCCGAGGTTCAGGCTATTCACGCCGAAACTCAGGCCGCGGCTGCTAAAAGCCAAGCCTCTTTGGCAGAGCGTCAGCTGGCGGATCTGCAGAAGAAAATCGGGATGGTAACTGATCCCGAAAAAATGTTTGAGATTCTACCCATTTGGTACATTGAACGCATGGGGCGCGATGACTGGGGATTTGGGCTACTTCTGACGTCGTCCGAGATCATGGCTGTCGCTCGAATTGAAGCGATCTCAAGTGAACGCCAGTGGATGGAAGTTACGATGCTCGAAAAAGGCCAAGGGCCCGTGGATATAAATGATATCTCTCTGCTCTACGCGCCTACCGACCGACTGAAGGCGTCCGTCAGGATCGCGAATGTGGAAGCTGCCTTCGAGCTCTGGACTAGCTAAGCTAGGAAGTCTGCCGGGATTTGGCAATCGCACAGTGCATCTGTGACCTGACAGCGCCCGTTCTGATTGACTAATTGGCGCGTCTCAGCGATCACATAAAACTTCTATCAACAAGTTCTTCACGCGAGATATTAGATGGTAAAGATCAACCGCCGTCCGGGCACACAGGACATTTCGTGGTTTCTCGATCAAAACGACGCTAAACGGCTTGATCTAGATCCTCCCTACCAACGCCGAAGCGTCTGGACGTCCAAGGATCGACGGTACTTCCTTGATACTGTGTTTCGGGGCTTTCCGTGCCCGCCAATCTATCTTCATAAGACAATCGATTCCAACGGGGCTTCTATCTATCACGTAGTTGACGGCAAACAGCGGATCGAGACGATACTTCGTTTCGCGAAAGGAAAGGTGCGTCTTCCAGAAGACTACGGCGATGATCGCCTGAATAATAAGCGTTGGCCGGATATCACGGCCGACACCGAGATGCGAAACCAGTTCCTCAACTATGCTTTCGTGGTTGAATATTTCGACGACGTCGACAGCACCGTCGTTAATGAAATCTTCTCGCGTATGAACAAAAACTCTCGCAAGCTTACGCAGCAGGAAATCCGGAATGCCCGCTTTGATGGGTGGTTGAGCCGGCAAATCGATAGCGAAGTAGAAGAAACGATCTGGAAGCAAATTGGTATCGTTACGACTGGCCGAGCGCGTCGCATGGCTGACGTGCAGTTCATCGCTGAGCTTTTTATGATCGTTTTGCAGGGGGAAATCATCGGCTTCAACCACGATGCCATCGACCTCGCTTTTGCCGAGCATGAGGACATCTCAGATCCGGACAACCCGTTCGATGCTGAGAAATTCACCAGGGCTCTAGTTGCAGCTCGTTCTTATCTTGCCAAGATGTATGATTGTGACCCCTCGATAGCAGGCTATCTTTCGAGCGTCTCTAATACTTATATCTTGTGGGCAGTACTGGTACTTTACGCTGAGAAATTGCCCGATCCCACAGCTCTTGTTAAACGGTACAGCGCATTCATGGGCGAGGTTTCCGCTGTTGGTGTAGAGCGCAAACGCATTGCCGCTATCGATCCAGATGACGGCGGTTCGGTTGAGGGCACGACGTTTAGTGACGAAGCAGAAGCGTACTTCGGTGCAAATCAAAGCGCGACAACTGAATATCCGCAGCGTCAACGGCGTTTACTTGCCTTAAAGAAGGCGCTGAAGATTGAAGATTGATAAGCGAACGAGAGACGCCTTCAACGATCAGTTGGCGATAAATCGACGTGTCAAGGAACAGGTCGACCTGCGCCAGAACCTATTCGACAAAAACTGGCATTTCGTTTCCCGCCTGAAGGAAGAGGAAAGCTTCGCTCTGAAAGTAGAGGCAGGGATTTGCGATGAGAATCTTGTCATCGACGACTTCTTTGCTTGCACCGTAGTTGTCAGAAACTCGACCGAAATCGCGGCGGCAACAAAGATCATCGAGGATAACTTCGCTGTTGTTAAGCGCAGACCCATTTCGCCCGATAAGACGAAAAGCCGACCTACAGAATTCCAATTTGATGACCTACGCATGTATGTTCGCCTCAAGCCTGGTTACGCTGGAGCGAGCGAGATCCATGGTGTCGTGTTCGAGGTCCAGGTCAAAACTTTCCTTCAGCATGCTTGGGCGATAGCAACGCACGACCTCACTTACAAAACTGACGAGGTAAATTGGGCCCGATTTCGGGTTGCATCACAAATTCGAGCCATGCTGGAACATGCGGAACTGTCAATTGAGCGCTTTGATAGTCTCGCCAGTTCCAATATTATTGCCAAAGAGTATCAGGAATACGTGGACGCCCATCGCATCATTTCCGCTTTGAGAGAGAGATTCGATCCTGTTGCGCTACCTAGGGATTTGCAGCGGCTTGCCCTCGCGATCAACGTGGCCTTGATGGCTTTGGGTGTAACCGCTGACGAATGTATGGAGTGCCTTGACAAGGACACCGCGGCGGGTCGCGGCGTCAAGGAGTTGAACCTGTCGCCGTACTCGATAGTTCTCCAGTCTGTCTTAGCGCACAAACAACTTGATACGGGAAAGCTTGCTGCAAAAGCCAGCAAAAAGCAGAAATACCGACCGATCATGCTGTCAAAGGCAGTCACCGTGCCTGACGCCGTCGCTCCGCTGTTTGAGAAAGTGATTAGGCTTTATTGACCCGGCGAGCGAATCCGGTCTTTCCTCTTTCGACTGAGCCGGGCACGGAACGCCTCCAGATCTTTACGACTGTATGAGTTGTGCTCAATGAAAAAATCGTCGGCGATGTTGGTTGCTCTTTCGTAGTCGCCATCCTTCATAGCGGAATCCGCGCGTGCAAAGGCGGTCCGCAGCGTAGTGATATCCGATTTTACGGTCACGACTCGAATGCGGCGAGCATCGCTCGGTTCGTGCTTGAGTAGCCCTGATCCATACGGGCGCCCTTCGATCTCAGCAGAAAGCTGTCCAAGCGAGGACACCATGCTCAGGGGCAACTGAAGCTTCAGCATCTCATCTTGCGGTGATTTGAAACGCAGCGCGTAAAGGGCGTTGGTGCACGGCAATTTGTCAGGATTGAGCGCAAGTCGTGGGAACAGATGCGACATGCCCGTCAGTACCGCGTCAGGCTCATCGTCGCCTTCAAATGGCTGGTGCCAAATTTTTCGCTTTTTGAACGTAACATTGGTATCAATGGTGGTGGCCGGCATAGTCTCGAGATAGGCGAGCACGCTTTTATCCGTTCCGAACGCAGTATCTAAGACGCCGACCTTTTGTCCCTGTTTGAATTGCCCAGCAATTGTTCTGGCAGAGAACATAAGCCCCGTCACCGTGGAGGCCTTGGTCGCCGCCATCCTTAAAAGGCGAGGCTTAATGCCTACCTCCTGAGCGCGCTTTCGGTCGAAGAGAAAGAATCGGCTATCCCCGAGCACGGCACCGATCTTGATATTGCAAATATCTCCGAGACAATCTGTGCCAATTTTTGAAAGTGGATCGTCACCATCATAGTGCGGTTGGTGGTGGGTGTATGGATCGCGCAGGCATGCAGAGGCCTCGGCGAGGCTCTCGACATAGAAACGTTTCAGAACGGCGCTATTCGTACCCTCTGCTGACCACCGGTCGCAGAATACCAGAACAGTTTTTTCAGCTGCTCCTTCGGTTTCGAATAGGTGCTGTTTGATTTCGATTTCAATGACGCTTTCGAAATGCTGCGCCAAGAATTGCCGCACGGACTTTGCATAGGTTGCATACAAATAATTCTGCGGCAGCACCCAAGCCATCCGTCCAAGCGGCGCCAGGAACGAGCAAGCGTGAATGACGAAGAAAGCCCAAAGATTTGCCTGCATCGGCAATTTCGCAAGTTTCGCGTCACGGAGTCGGGACGCTCGGACAAAAACCGCTTCGGAAATCTTGTGATGACGGACGTAAGGCGGATTTCCGACGATGGCATGGACGCCATCACATGCGATTTCGTTGCGGGTGATTCCCAGAAAATCGCCAAGTCGAAAGTTCTCTGCATTCGAGTCGGGATGGCGAACGCTAAGGGCTGCGAACGCGGAAGGATCGATGTCGGCGCCATAGATCGATGAAATAGGATGCTCAGCGCCCAACTCAGCTATCCGATTACGAGCACTTTCGATGAACTCGCAACCGCCGAAGCTAGGTTCTAGTACGCGATCAGCTGCCGTACGGATTGCCCATCCGCATAAGATGTCCGCCACGGCTCTTGACGTGTAGTACGCGCCGAGCGAGCGGCGCTCTTGGGAAAACTCTCGGCGGCCCAACCTGATTCCTTCCAGCGGATCGACGAGTTATGCAACAGCCGTGAGTAGATTTCACGCCCTAACTGATCGGGGCAGGGGCGAAAGCTACGTTTTTCACTGTTTTGCATCTACACCGAAGCAAGCGCCGTTTGTGCTGATCTCATATCTGGTCAGAATGCCCACTCTCGACGACCACAATGCCTCCCGATACGCTATTGAATGCGGAGCTAGATTAATCTACCGGCGTGATGCTCTTGGCATGAGCATGGCACTCGCCGTTCCGAAGCTGCTGGCAGCACTGCTTGTGCCGCTTGGCTTCCGACACGTCCATGCCGCCGAATTTGGCTTTCCATTTATAGATGCTGGCATCGCTGACGCCGTGTTTGCGGCAAAGCTCCGAGACCGGCGTGCCAGCCTCATGCTCTTTCAGGATGCCGATGATCTGTTCGTCTGTGAAACGGGTGCGCTTCATTTCCTGGTCCTCTCAATGGGCCAGAGCTTACTGCAAAATGGATTATTTCAACGGGGCAAGGTCAATTTGTTGGAAATAAACACCGGTAAGATCGAACTACGCGGGCTAGGTTTGAGTTCAAAGGCGCCGCCGGTCCTCTCATCATGTGGATTCTGTTCTTTGGCGATAGCCAGCGCTATCAAAATGCTCTGGTAGATCCGAGAATTCCCCAACAGGGCCGCGGCCCTATAGGGTTCCCATGTTTCAGGACACGCACGACCCTAGTCTCCCTGCCTCGACGGAGCCTAAATCGGCTGATCTCAGTTGGGGCACGCCTCCTTTCCCGACATTTGCCGTACCCTTCAGCTGTTCCGTTACTAAGTCCATATAGCGCTTGGCTTCGAACGGCTTGCTTTTACCGACAACAATGAAGTATTCGGCGCCCGCGGAGGACGTTATTTTGAAGGGAATCGGATAGGTGACCCCTTTGTCTACGGGCTGCGCTGACACGCCTTCCGGCGAAATCGCGTAAAGCCCTTCCTTATAATTCCATCCAGCAACAGCCACCCAGCCGTCGGCCGAGCGCGCATAGGTAAGCGTGATGTCCGATCCGACCGGACAGGGAATGCCATTGGCGTCGACAGGCCTTTCTGCGCTTGGCGCGAGCACCTCGAATTTCGTTGCGATAGCTCGGTCGGGCTCAAAGAGCTGAGGCCACGGAGCCAAGCGCGCCGCCACCCAGAACAACCCGCTTCCCAGCAAAGCCTCCTGCGCGGCCTCTACGGCAATTACCGCAACAAGAAGCCCCGAGATGATCTGTGCCCACCTGGGGAGGCGGGAAATTGCGGTCCAGAGTTTTGCCAGTATTTCCAAGAGTTCCTTCATTCGCGTGGTTCCTCACAGCAGCGGAACGAGGGGGAAATCTAACAGGTCAGAGCCCTGGTGCCATATATAGTCAGGTGTCTGAGTTGCACCGGAAAGCTCGTTCTTTACTATCTCAGGTAGCATTTTTGTCATCGTGTCTATAATCTCCCTCACGGACAGGTAGTTGGCTCCGGCGCGGCGAACTCCCGTCCCCTTGATCACCTGAAGGAGCCCCCGCGTGAAGAACCCGTTCCCGTTTCTGACGTCCTCATAAGAAAGGGCGCCACCTAGGTTCGCCGTTAGCGCAATTTTGCCTCCCTCGAAGCTCTTCTGCTGCGCTTCTAGTGAGCTGTAACTGAAATCGCTGAAATCACCCTTCGCGTTGCCCACGAGTCCGGCGTGGCATGCATCGAGAATGAGAACGACGTGCCGAGCCTTTAGGCCGAGTGCCCATTCACGGAGATGTTTGAGACGGAGCGCAGTTGAGTCGAGATTTTGGAGATCGGAGTCGTGAAGCAATAGAAAGACCTGATCCGGAGCGCCGGGTAATCTTGAAACCGTGTCCGGAAAAGAAGAACAGGACAAGATCATTTTCTCCGACTGCGCCGACCGTAGCAAAGGCTGCTTCAAGCTCTCGGTGTCCAGCCTTTGCGCCAACGAGATCGACGACTTCCCATCCCCTTCCAAGCCCCCCCTCTCGTATGACCCCGGCAACGTCCGCTGCGTCCTTGTCTGCAAATTGCAAATCGACAAGGCCAACTTGGTTGCTAGGGACCTCACTTCGAGCCGGCAGGTTCTTATAGTCGGCGATGCCGACAACGACAGCAATCTTGCGATTGTAGGGAAGGTCCCGAGGCCCATTCGCGTCTGCGGGTTTAGGGTTCGGCGTAGCGCCTTTGCTAGCTAAAAGGTCAGCGCTTTTGACGCTATCGACCGGTCCGTCCTGATAAAGTGTCAAAACCGCTTCAAGCCGAACCGACTGCACTAGAAAAGGATAACGCGAGCTGTCGTACTTGCTCCAGAGCGTTCGGGCAAGAGCTTCATCGGGATTAAATCGTCTCGACTGAATGATGCGGTATAAGGCGATAAGCTCCTGCTGGTCCTCAGCTGACCCTATTGCGCTCGCTAAATCCGCAAGGGTTTGGCTGCGCCACTTGCGGATATTGGCAATTACCGGGTCGACCTGGGCCTGGCCTTCAAACAGGCTCCGGTAGATCGTCTTGAGGTATTCATCGGTCGCTTGGGACGCCTCGGCGAGAAGGGATGGCCATCTGGGATCGTCTTTGGAGAATCCAGCCGCCACCCACGATTTGAGCCGAAGAGGGTCCAGTCGCTCGTTTGGGGGGCTCCCCGCAGGATCAACCTCCGCTCCGGCCGCAATCAGCAATTCTGCAATTTCGTGAAACCCGCCTCCGAGGTGATACCAACTCAAGGCCGCATCGAGCGGACGCTCCAGTAGGTTAGGAGGATCAGCCTTCGGCGGCGCGGGAGAGGCACCCCGCCGAAGTAGAAGCATCACGGTTTCGACGTGTCCTGCTTCCGCCGCTGCGGCTAGCGCATACTGGCCCATGTAAGGCACGTTTGGGTCGAGCCCGCGATCCAGCAAGGCACGTACGAGCCGGGAATGTCCAGCCCGGCTAGCATCAATGAATCGATTGTAAAGCTCTTATCCTCGATAAACCGGTTTTCCGGCCCGAGTCGGCCGCAAGGATCCGAAGTGAAGCATCTTCGAAACGGGCAATTGCGGCTTGCTGGCTCCAGTACATTATTGGGACGCAGATATACGGTAGGCGGTTTTCCGCTCAGGATGGAGCCGACCTGATCGGCAGGAAGCCCTCCTCATCGACCTCCAGGGCGTCGGACCAGACGTAGTCGCCGGTAATATTGATATGGTCCCAGCCCAACGGCGACAGTTTGGGGATCATCTTCTCATCGAATGGCCTGCCTTGCCGGCGCATGGCCTCCGTGATCCGTCCGAGATACCGGCAATTGAAGAGTACGATGGCGGCCGTGACGAGATTGAGGGCTGCGGCCCGGCTCGCTTGGTTTTCATGGCTCCGGTCCCGGAAGCGTCCCAGGCGATGGAAGGCGACGGCGCGGGCAAGGGTGTTTCGCGCTTCGCCCTTGTTGAGTTCTGCGGTGACGAGTTGCCGAAGAGCGGGATCCTCAAACCATCGTAAGGTGAAGAGGGTGCGTTCGATTCGCCCGATTTCGCGCAAGGCCGCTGCCAGACTGTTCTGCTGCCGGTAGGCGGACAGCTTCTTCAGGATAAGGGAAGGTGTGACCACCTTGTCGGCGAGTGCCCGGATTACCTTGCCGATTTCATCGGCATGCCCCAGGATTAGGTGAGCGTCGAGCCGGTGTCCAAACAGCGGCGCCAGACGGCCATATCTTGTTTTCGGTTCGAATGCATAGAGTTTGCGGTCCGACAGGCGCGGAATTCGAGGCTCAAAGGAGCGGCCCAGCAGCGCTGCGATGGCGAAGACGATATCGGAAACTCCGCCGCCATCGACATGCAACGCCCCGATGTCGACATTGCTTTCGTGGCCGAGAATGCCATCCAATGCATGGATGTTGCCCTTTTCAGAAGGAAAGACAGCCAAGGACCTGCTGAACGTGCCGCCGGCATTGGCCGGAAGGTCCGCGAAGGGACTCAGGTCGCGCCAATCTGAAATAAAGGGCACGGCGGCGGTTTCGGACTGTTTCCGCGACCGAGCACGCTGAAGAGTAGTGTCCATAGCAAACGTGCAAGCAGTAGGATCAGGATGGGTGCCGAGAAACTGAGGGTCATCAGCTCCGCCAGTTCGAGACCGCCCGCTGCCGTAAAGAACAATAGCCAAGCAAACAGCATCAATACTGCGCGAACGAGTACGATGCGGGAAGGTTGACCGAGGATCGACGTACATCCCCGAATATGCCCGAGCACTGCCGCCAAGATTATGATGACAAGGCTTCGCATAAACAGGATTTCTGTGACCGCGTAATCGGCAACGAGCCATTTGGCCAACGCATCCTGCAATGCGAAACAGGCATAGCCGGCACAGGCAAGTACAATTCCCACAAGAGGGGGCCTGTCGGCAGTTTCAAAGGTCATATGATATCTCGGAAAAATCTGGCGCGATGTATCCAGGGAGTTGGCGGTATTAAATCGAGAGGTACCGTTGCCCGGCCCTTTTTTCAGGAAGGACCAGGCGATACTATTGCCGATGCGCGTCAAACCGCTTCATGTAATATCTGCGCAAGGTCAGAGATCCGCCATAGGAAGCCGTCCGGTTCGCAGCTCTGCAGAGCGGAGTACATCCGTTCGGATTGATGTGCGGCGCCTATGAAGGCGCAGCTGCGCATTTTCGCGCGGCGAGCGGCTTCGAGACCAGTGACGCTATCCTCAATCACCAGGCACTCTGACGGCTGGACACCCATTGCCTCCGCAGCAAGAAGGAAGACTGCGGGATCTGGCTTATGTAGACCAAGGTCGTGAGAAGAAAAGAACCTCGGCCCTATCAGATTGAAGATCTTTGCAGAGCGCATGCGCAGGATAAGATCTTTTCGTGTTGCGTTCGAAGCGACGCAGAACGGAATACGCAGGGTCGTCTAAGCATCGACAGTTCCAGCCGTGGGTGCGAGGCCGGCAAGGATTGCCTTGCGCCATTCAACGTCGACCTCCTCCATGAAGCGCTCGGGCAGCGAAACGGTGGCGAGTGCTTCAAGCAGGGTCGCTTCTTGAGCGCGCGGAACACCGGCGAGCGTCGCTGCGATATCGGCCGGTGAGACGGTCCGACCGAGTTCAGCGAGTTTGCTGGAGATGATCTGCGCCACAAGTGTCTCTGTCTCAACCAATGTTCCGTCGAAATCGAATATGATCAGCTTCGGCGGCACGGCAGTAATTGCATGGCTTAATGAAGTACCAATCATCGACTTGCTTTCATCCCGAGATCGAGCGTGACAAAAATGGGTTGGTGGTCCGACCCGGCTGCCTCTTGGTCGATCCTCATCGAAATCAACGACGGAACGTAGTCTTCTGTGACAAAGCAATGGTCGAGCCGCATGGCCTGTTTCTCTGGCCGCTTGAAAGTCCAGCCTTCTGCTTCGCCGTGTCCGGTCATAACCCAGGCATCGAACAGGCCGTCGGCCGGCATGACCCTCTTACGCAGCATCGGCGACGCATCACCTAGCAGGTGTTCATATTCAGGCGCGCCCGGCTCAAAGTTCATATCCCCCATGATGACGCCGCCGCGAGGCCACGCCGGCAATGGCCCGGGGAAACCGGCGTCATCTGGCTCTGCACCGCCCCACGGCGCGCCGCGGCGCGCGGCGTCGAGCATGATCGCCCGCAGCGCCTCGGCTTGCGGCATGCGGTTCAAAGGGGAAACATGATCAAGATGCGTGCAGCAGAAGCGCAGCGGCGAGACAGGCGTGGCGATCACGGTCTCCAACAGCGTACGCTGGAGATGAAGCGTTCCGTAGAGGCCAATCTTCGGAAGCGTGTGGTTGGTAGCACTTTGGATGGGCCAACGCGACAAAACCATATTACCGAATTTATGGCGCAGGCCGGGCCGGCCGCCGGTTACGCTTTCGTTGAGGTGAAGGTCAATACCAGGCCCGTAGGTCCAAAATTCGCGGCCCAGCAGACCAGCGATTTCAGCGGGCTGATCGACGAAATTCCTTAGCGGATTTCCGATTTCCACTTCTTGCAACGCGATGATGTCGGCGTCACCAAGGTCAGAGACGATTCTGGCAAGATCGTGCCGTTCGTCCTTCCCGACCCCGTACTGAATGTTGTAGCTCGCAAGTGTTATCTGCACGGTTGTTGGCTCGTTTCCTGTTTGGATAGTGGTAGAGATACGAAGGGATTTGGCCCGATTTCCCTTCTGGCAATCGGGCCTTCACTCATTTCAGAAGATCGGCCGTCTTTGTAGCGATGCGTTTTAAACCGTCTTCTGGCGATAGTTTTCCGCGTTGAACGAGGTCGATCACGTTGCGCTGAGCGCGCCAGATCTCAACACCGTTTGAACCGGGATACGCATACCAAGGCCCAGCAATTTCTGCTTGTGTGGCAGCAGTGCGGTAGTTTGGGTTGGAGGAATAGAACGGCGCCAATAGGGCAGCGGCTTTCTTGTTCGTCGGCATGTAACCGGTGGTTTCAGTGATCCGAGCTGGTGCCTCCGGTCCTGTAACGAATTTCACGAACTCCCAGGCTAGTTTTTGCTTCTCAGGATCCTTTGCGAGAATCACCGCCGCATTTCCACCCGAAGGAAGGCGGCCGCTCACCCTGTCAGTAAGTGGATAAGGCGCAGTTCGCATCGCGAAGCGGTCGCCGATCGTCTGCATGAAAGAGCGAACAGAAGAAGGCGAGGTTATGTAGAAGCCGAGCTTCCCAGCAAAGAACAGTTCCTTGTAGGAGTTTTGCGACGTCGCAACATCCATGTCAGCCGCCTCCGCGATGTGGCGCAGAAACCGCAACGTTTCGAGACCAAGAATGTTGTCGTATCCGACCGCCTTCTCATCCTTGGTAAGCATGGCGCCGCCACGCTCGAGAATCGCTGCCTGCCAGAGCCAATCACTCTCGACGGATCCGACGGAATAGTTCATTCCGCAGACGTCTCCACCAAGCGCATTAATCTTGCGCGCCAACGCAATCACACCTTCCCAATCGGACGGGAAGTGGTCGGGGTCGGCTCCAGCTTTCTTTACAAGGTCCGCGTTGTAATAGACGATCGGCGTGGAGGCATTGAAGGGAATGCCGTATTGAACGCCATCGACTTGGCCCAAAGAGAGAATGGCGGGCGAGTAATTCTGCTCCAGCCATTCTTTACTTTCGGCGCCGATAAACGGCGTTAGAGGAACTGCCTGCCCGCGAGACTTCAATGTCGTCACGAGAGGGCGCAGCACCGAAAATCCCGAGAAGTAGACGTCCGGCAGGTTGCCGGTCATGGCATTCCGGGTGACGACAAGGTTCGCTTCGTTGTAATCAGGCGGGGAAACCCGGAACTCGACCCTGACGCCGGGATGAGCTTTCATGAATGCATCAGCGAGCGGCTGGTAGTTACCGTGGTCCCCGGGCCAGGCGTGGAGGACCTCGATTGTCGTTTCCGCCTGCGCAGGCGCGATCGACACCATCGCAAGGCCCCTGGCCAGGCCGAGCCATCTGATTGTACGATTGAACATGGGTTTCATCTCCGTGGAAAGCGCCCATGGGCGCCGTTGGCTCGGCCGCCGTGGGATCGGTGCCGGATAATGGACTAGTGGACTACTTGATTGCACCCATCGTGATGCCCTCGACAAAGTGGCGCTGGGCGATGAGAAAGACAAGCGCAAGAGGAATGGTGATCAGCGTCGCGGCAGCCATGAGAGAGCCGTAGGAGTCACCACCGTCAGCATCACGGAAGAACAGGATGCCGAGCGTTGGCGGCGCAAGATCCGCCGACGAGATCGCAATCAGTGGCCAATAAAGGTCGTTCCAGTGGTAGGTTACCGAGAATACACTGAAGGCTGCAATTACGGGCATCGATGCAGGCAGGATGATGCGAAGCAGGATCGTCGTGTGCGAACAGCGGTCAAGACGTGCGGCCTCAATAACCTCGTCCGGGAAGGCGCGCAGAAACTGGCTGAAAAGCAGGATCGCCAAGGGGGAGACGAGAAAAGGGGCGACCAGCGCGAAATAGGTGTCCAGTGCCTGTATCCAGGAGAGCCCCAAGAAGATCGGCAACGCGATCGCCTGAAACGGGACCAGGAGCGCGAGCACCACCAACGCTAACAGAGGCCTTTTCCCGTGGAAGCGGAGTTTGGCGATAGCGTAAGCGCAAGGAAGCGCCGTGGCGACTTGCGCAGCTAGTATGAGAGTGCACACGATAATGCCATTCAGCATAAAAGAGAGAACGGGCGTCTCCGAAAGCACACGTCCGTAGTTCTCCTCGATGGCAAGACTGCGCGGCAGAAACATTCGCGAAACGTCGAAGATCTCAGCCGGGTCACGTATGGAACTGAGGATCATCCACGCGAACGGGTCGATATCACGGCGAAGAACACGGGCAAAACGGGCCAAGACGGTAAGGCCAGAATGAACGGCATCCTCGATCCATTGTTCGAGTTTCCCCGAAGCCCGGCTACGAAACATACCTCGAAATCGCATGGAAAAGCTGCGCAAAACCGCAAACGTCGGTGATCCCTGTTTGAGGGCATCGACTTTCCGCGCCTGATTTATTGTCAGCGTTCCGCGCGGCTTTATGCAAAGAGTAGCGGCTATAACCGGTGAGATTAAATGACCAGTGTGCGGATCGCGCACAGGCGCATCGTCGGATGTCTTGTCGGCAAGATCGATCCGAGCCGGTACCGCACCATCTTTATCCCGTTCCGGCTTCTCGGCTCGGCGCCAGGTTGCCAGGAGGCGTTCAAGATTGGAGAAGCTGCCGGTATATCCGCGGTGCTTGATGTCGTGAAACAGGTGCCGCCCACGGCGGTTACCATCCTTCCAACACTGGGTGAGAAACGCCTCGAAGTATAGAGGAGATGTCGGCTGTAGCGCGCTCCTGCGTCGATCGGGTGGCGTCGCGAAAGTCAGCCATTTCGCGATGCTGCGTCGGCCATATCCTGTACGACGTGCAATTTCCGAGCACGACAGACCTTCTGTGCTCAAGGCGTGTACTGTCTTGAAGACATCCTTCCGGGACTGCTGATGTGCCCGGCGAAGCTGATTGCGCCTCGACCTCTCAGGGAGTTGGTTACGCGTCGCTCGATCGTCGTGATCAATCTCGATGTTCCCGTCAGGCAGCAATGCTCTGCCTGCAGCGCGACCGCAAAGACTCATCTGTTCCTCGATAGCGAGCCGCAAATTTTGAATGAGATGAAAGCGATCCGCCACCTGAGATGCTTGCGGCGCACCTTCACGAGCAGCTTGCGCGTAAAGCCCGCATCGATCTCGGCTTACCACCTCAATAGACGGGTGCTGCTTCAACCATCGTGCAACGCTTACCACGCTCCGGTCCTCGAGAATGTCCAAGACCTTTCGGCGTTCAAGATCGACAATGATCGTGCCGTAGCGCCAAGATTTCCTCCAACTCCAGTCATCGATACCGACGATACCTGCCGGGGGGTCGTCGTCGATCCGTGCAGCATTGCGCTTCAAGTGCCGAAGGATGGTGTCGTCACTGATCGACATCCCAAGCCGCCTCATCAAGCGCTCTCCGGGCCGCCCGCCTGTACTGTGACCGAGCAGGCCGACTATTTCGGCGACCCTCGTTGTCCTGCGGGCGTAAGGGGAGGCAATCGCTGGGGCCCGGTCAGTGAACGTTTGCCGTCTGCACTGCCGATATGTGCAACGCCAGCGGCTCAACTGGAGCTTCACCGTCACGGCATTACCTTGGATCGGCAGGTCTTGAAGCCTGCGGTACGACCAGCCGTGCCGAGTTCTGCTCCGCCATCGACAATCAGGGCATATGCCAGACGTTGGCCCGTAGGCAGACACAACCCAATCACCTTGTTCGCTGGATATGACGCTCTGCACTTTAATGCCCGGACCGGGCGACCATTTCGATTTCGTTCGCATGCCAGCCCATAGCGGCGTCACTCCTAACGATTTGTTAACCACACAAAGTGAGGAAGACCCCGATTAAGTGCCAAACGACAACCGGATGTCGCATGGCACCATTTACTTGAGATGCCGAGCACGCAACCGAGGTCTATGCCAAGTAGGAAGCAACGGCCAATCATCGATCAATATCCGTTGTCTTTAAGGAACTGATCAATTGCGGCCTTCATGATGACGGTCATCTTCACGTCGTTCTCGATAGCGGCTTTCTCCAACCGTTTCTTCGTCTCGTAATCCAACGGGCAGTTGACGTAGTGCTTGGATTCGCGATCGCGTGCCCTCTTCAGGTCACGCAAGCGAACTCTAGAATCCTCACGCTGCAGTGCTTTGCTCACTGCCCGCTCGCGCCGGGCCTCTTCAGTCGGCGCAATGAGATGGCTCGCAGGTAGGTCAACACTATGGGACAGAGGCTGATTTTCAATCCTCGCCTCTTCTGTTGGCACGCTGGGAGCCAACGTAGCAGTGTCCTCCGCAGTCGACTGGTTCACCGGAAGGCTACGCCGCGGTGCGACTGCAAAATCAGATACCGTTGTTTGCCCCTTAGCCATTGGCCGCTACCTCTTTCTGTCCCAAGAGCAGTCCTTCGATGTTCTGAACTAGGCTCATTACTTCCGCTCTCGCTTTTTTCACCGGATTCGTGAGTTCCAGCATTTGCAGAGTCCCGTAACCGTTTCGAATTTCGCGGTAGCAATTGCGCTCCATGAGTTCGGTGTCGAGCAGGTAGGAGTCGTAGCCACCTTCCTTTAGATTCTGCACAAACGGTCTGATCAGCCGATACGCTTCCAGCATTCTGGCTGGCAACGTGATCCTGGTGACAAAATTGGCGTGCGGGATCATCCGCCCTACTTTGTCGGAGATATTGGCCGTGTCGGTCGCGGCTTGTCCCGCCGCCTTAATCTCATCTTGGTTCGGCTGAATCGGCGTCAGCACAATATGGGACCCGGCGATAATGGTATCTTTTAGTACGGTGTCCTGACCGGGCGTGTCCATCAAAACGACGTCGAACTTGTGCGCTTCGTTTTCCAGGACCTGCTGGACGGTGGTTTGACGGGCAGCGGTTATGAGCTCGATGTTATCAGGCAGGTTGTCCTTTGCCTCACAGCGCTTCCACCATTCCTGCAGATTTTGGCGGCCGTCTGCATCAACTAGAAGGACACGCTTTCCCTGAAGCGCATATTCCCCGGCGATCAAGATTGCCGCCGTAGTCTTCCCAGCTCCACCTTTGCCGCTCACGGCCGAAATGCACAATGGCATACGTGACAACTCCCCTGCGAGCCGAAGCACGTTTCGGCGCGCTTTGTTGGTTCGAATGGTGGTTCCGCACCGCACGTAAACATGATGCGAGCAATTGCTCAAATGATACTGCAACATGCTTCTACCATATGGTGTAGCCGATCTGACATATTAAACCAAGTACACATCACACGAATAATCATCCTCATGCTGCGTTAGTAGCCTCATGTGCACATGTCGTGTGAACATATGGAGCCACTAACTCGTGTGGAATATTCACACGATGCGGAACCTCGCGACATGCCGCCTGAAGTGCCGGCAGATCAGTGAACCCCGGAGCCGCGTAAGGCCGGCTGCGACGCTCACACGGAAGCTGCAAGGGCGAAGAGCGAAGCGTCCCTTGCAGCTGAGTACGAGGGGCGGACAAAGGCCTTCAGAAGCGGATTTCGGAGGTGAACCCTGGTGAGCGTTCCCACGAAAAGCAACCGGGGCGAAGTCCCGGTTCTAAAAATCAAATTGGCGAGCGAAGCGAGTTTGACTCGAAGTGTTGTTTCGTTGAATTTCCCCGTAGTAAAGCTGGCAGGATACGGAAAAATGTGCTACGACGTTTTTCCACAATCGAGGGGACGTGCCCTCGATAGACTGACGCAAGCGCCAGTAGGGGGCCAAAGGCCATATGAGCGACGGGAAATTCAACACTCCTTTGGAGCCGGTGAAGAAAGATCGAACCGTGCATGTCCGCGTGTCGGGCGACGAACATGCGGCGATCGAGAACGCCGCCGAGGTAGCTAAGATGACCGTATCCAGCTTTTTCCGGTCATTGCTGTTGGAGGGCGCAGGCGTCCGGCCGATCCTAACGGGGGATGACCGCCTGGTGATGGCGGCTTTGCTCGAAGACATGCGGATGATCGGAATCAACCTCAATCAGGTTGCAAGGGCGCTCAACAGTGGCCGGGGCGTCCATCCAAGCGAGCTGAATATCAACCTCGAAAACGTGCAACGCATTCAGGCGGCGGTGATGAGCGAGCTTCGCTCTCTATCGCGACGGGCTGGTTATCAGCGTCGAGGGGAGAAGTAGCCGTTGGAAATCTTCTTCGGCGCGTTCACCGGCGAATGGGAGCAGCGACGCGCAGCGCTGTTGCATGAGATGACGTCAGGTGGACGTGGTGCCGCGGCTGAGGAAGAAATGCGGAAGCGTCTGAAGCAGTTGTCTCAACTCGGTGCTGCAGGTGGCGGCGGAGGCGCAGGCGGCGCTTCCGGTGGTCGTGGACCCGCGTCGAAGGGCAGGGGCGCTCCTCTAGCGCGGGTGGCGCCGGCGACAGTGGTTGCCCGACCGATGGAGGCGCGGCTAGCGGCCGTCGCAAAGGGAAGCCAGCCAGCAGTTGTCAAAATGGCGTCTTATGGGGGCGGAGCCCGCGTAGGGGCGATGTTGAACTACGTGTCCCGATCAGGAGAGCTGAAGGTTGAGGACGAAAACGGCAGGATCCTTGAGGGCCGCGAGGAATTGGCCCGGGTGCGCGGTGATTGGGATCATCTTTTCCAGAACCGCGCCGAAAGTCGCGACATCGGGAGCTTCAGCGTTGAGATAACGGGCTCTATGCTTGCATCCGACGATGCTTTGCACGAGTTGGTGCGGAGCACCTTATCGAGCGGCTTTGGCGATCGTCGCTATGCCTATGCGGTTGAGAAACGTGAGGACGGTTCAGTATCGGTTCAAGGCCTATTGGTGCTCAGAAGCGGGCAGGGGGAGCGGCTGACAGGAGACGCCAAAGCGGCTGGCATCATCCAGGGACGGTATGACGCCAGTGCCGTCGCCAGCGAGGCCGGTGCGACCTTCTCGTTTCAAGGGTACGGGAATGGCGTCGAGTTCGGCGCCATCCGTTTGCGTGGTCTGGTCGACCAGTATCAGGAAGTTCGCGACGATCGGGGTCGGCCGATATCTGACGAACAGGCGGCAGGGGATCTGATACAAAAGGAATGGCGCGGCGAGCTGCACAGCCGAAAGAGCCGCGACGTGATGCACGTCATCATGTCGGCGCGGGCCGGAACGGACGTAGCGGCTTTCGAGGGTGCCGCGCGCGATTTTCTAGCGCACCAGTTCGCGGGCCATCGTTATGTTTTCGCTATGCACGATCCTACCAGCGACCCGAAAGAGGCAGGGGAGGGGGGTAAGCGACCGCACGTTCATGCGCATGCGATCATCGCCATGAAATCGGATGCCGGCGATCGCATAGAGACGACTCCAGCCGTGTTTCGCGAATGGCGATCGGTCATGGCCGAAAAGGCGCGGGAGCACGGCATTGAAATGGAAATGACTGATCGGCGCGAGTTTGCCAATCCGCCCGCCTTCACGCGGACGCAGGTTCGGCCAGTGAGCCGCAACGGTCGCACGGAGCATGTCGGGACGAGCGAGCCGGCGCAGGCGCGGTATGACGCCAAGCGCAGCGGCCGACGCACGATCGCAAAAAGCGACAGGAGCCGGCAATACATCATAAAGGCGCAGGAATCGTGGCAGAAGGTCGCCATGGCGAGTGGAGATCGTCAGACCGTTGCCTATGCTATACAGCACCGAGAATACTTAGCAGCCGGGCTTTCGGCGGCAATGAAGGACGCCAGCGTCAATGTCATTCACGCAGATTTCGGATCGAATTTCCGCGCCAATTTGATTACATTGCAGGAAATGGTTTTGGAGGGTCAAGAGTTGCGCGAGACGTCACGAGCAGAGTTCGAGGCTTATGAGAAGAAGGTGGAAACGGCGTTGTTCAAGCTGGAGCGCACCGTGGCCCCAGATGACCGAGCCGACTTTGATGAGGTGGCGGGCTTGGCCCGAGATTTCGTGAACCAAAAGCGTGAGCTGGTCGAACTATACGAGCAACGTAGAGAGGCCTCAGCGGAGCAGGGCGACCAAGACGCGGGCAAAGAACCCCGAGATGCGGTCAATGACGCATGGGATGCAGCGGTCGTGAAACACGGTGAGGCTGTCGTCGTGGCCGGCAACGAAGCCATGGTGGACGTCGACCACTACCGCGAGGGGCTTGACCGGATCGAGGCTGGTGAGTTATCGGCCGAGGGCAAGGAGGCAATGCAGGCCGGGCTTGATCAAGCGATGGAGCGAGCCGCGCAAATGGCGATCGAAGGCAACTGCTATCTGCGAGAGGTTGCCAAGCAGGACCATGATCTGCAACGGGCGATCGATCAGGCGGACAACAATGTCCCGTCGCGGAACGATGACCGCGAAGAGGTCATCAAAGGAGTGCAGGCCGTGATAGTCGAGCGTATTGATCGACTTGATGAGCGTTTGAACAATCAGGATTCGCCAAATTTCATCTCAGAGGATAGCTACGCGATAAGAGGCGAGGCTAGTGCCGAACGCCAATTCCTCTCGGATATGAGTGCTCAGCTCGATAGGCTCGGAGCAGGTGAGATTCTTGATCTCTCGCGGACCGAGGTTGACTATGGTTACGATGATGAGGACGCGTATTCGGCGCGCATGAGCGGGCTCGAATATGAGCCCGAGATCGAAAGGGATAGGCGAGAGCATGAGGGCCATGTCGAAAGTGTTGCTCCTCAATTGGAGCAACTGAAAGCGCATGGCGTTACCGTCGAGACCAGCTTCAGGGTCGTCGAACCGACGCGGATTGATGAAGCCTCCTATCTCGCTGAGATGCACAAAGAGTTTGACCCCGATGCTGAGCCCGACCGTCAGGACGATGCTCGGGAGGCCCACGAGCTGGCGTCGACGGTTAATGCTACAAATCGCCTGCAAGATCGTCTAAATAAAGAGAGTGAAGCTGATCAGCGCAGCGGAGATACAACACAGACTGACCCCGCCCAACAGCACGTTCCTCGCCTCGAGGAGCTTGAACGGGAACAAATAGAACAGAGGGAACGCGACCGCGACGATCGGGACCGTTAAGGGATATGTTGAACGATAACCGGCAACAATACGTCATCCAGAGCAATGACCCGAAAGGCGACGAGGGGTTTGGCAAGTTCTTCGCCGTCGTTATCGCATTTGTATTTTTTCTAGGCTGCGTTCAGGTGGCCTCGGAAACGGTTACGGCTTGGTATCGTGACTCGATGGATTGGGTAAACGAGACAGCGATCTACCTGGGAAGCCTCTGGCCCTTCTAAAGTCGGGGCTCATTTTAGGAAGTCAGCATAAAGCATGCTGACTTCATATCAGCGGGTCTTACTCCGAAGACTCTTTTGCCAGCGTTTTCACCAGGTCGACGAGCTTCCGTCGGATCTTGCCGTCCTCAATCTTCACAAAGGCGCGATTGAGAGCCAGCCCCTCGACGGAAATCAGGAACTGCGTGATTTCCCTGCCGGCTCCCAGCTTCGGCTCCAGCGGATTGGAAGAGCCCCCTGGCCCCTCCTCGAAAAACCAGGCAACCGGGACGCCGAGAATGTTTGCGATGGCCTGCAGGCGGCTAGAGCCGACACGATTTGTGCCCTTCTCGTATTTCTGCACCTGCTGGAAGGTGATGCCGAGCCCTTCTGCCAGCGTCGTTTGGCTCAACCCTATAAGCGTGCGTTGCAAGCGGATGCGGCTGCCAAATTGGTTGCGCAGCCAATGAAATGCACCGCGCCGTGAGAAGGTAAACTATGGTCGCCTCTGCGTTACGACTTCGTCTGTGAATGCGCAATGTAGTACATCAGTCGTCAAGCGGAGACGTGAACCCAAACTCCCGCAGCACACGCCGCGCCTGTTCATAGGCCGATGCGAGGTCCGCGTTTGCGGGCTGCCAAGACTCGAACAGCTCAGCGCGTCGCTGACCAAGCGACAGATATGCGGATTTGAATCCTTCGTGATCGGCCGGCGTGAGTGAAGCCTTCGACAGCTTCTCCGTCCATATATGCAGAATGACCCGTTCCTCGGCGTCCAGCGCATCGTTCCGTTCCTGAACCTCATGAAAGCGCGCCTCAGCCTGCCGGTACGCATGCAACGCCGTCGCTGTGCTCGCCCGCAAATGCAAAGAGTTCCATTGCCTTCTTTGCAACCCCCATTTCCCCATTGGTTCACCTTACAGAAAGCCCGCTTGTCATTCGATATTAGCTCCTGATCACTATACGGCTGCCACCCCAACCTCGACGGGATCAGGAACCGTCGTGTTGAAGATGTCCATGAAATTGCGGCGCGCGCCTGGTGATTTGTCGCCGAGCTTTTCGACTTTCGCTTCGACAGTTGCTTTGAGCTGCGCAGCCTTTGGCATCAGGCCCTCCTCAATCGCTCTTATCCGAGCTTCCATGGCGGCAAGGCTGGCGGATCCTGTCGCATCAGCCTTCGCAGTCGCCGGCTTCGGCTTGGGCTGCAACGCCTTTTTGTTGACGGTTCGTTTGGCGGTGGTAGTCGTTTCCTCCTCGGCTACGGTCGCGTCCTGCTTTGCCGGAGCAGACGTAATGATCGCGGCCGCGGCCGGCTGCTTTTCTTTTGTGGGCGCCGGCGAGGTTATTTCGATGGAAGGAACTCCGCCCTTCGCATACTCCGGAGTGGTTGCAGGAACGGCTTTCGGGAGTAGATATTCGACCTCCGGCACCTGCGGGATATTGGCCTGCGAAAATTCTTCAGCCGATTTGAACGGGTTCGTTTTGAAGAATCGAAGCTTTTCCCCGAAGATCGGTCTTTGCCCTTCGATGAGCAGGATCATCTTGTTCTCCGGCATTTGCCGGACTTCCTGCGGCATCATCAGATCGCGCTCGCGAATCTGCTCTACTTTCGTGCGGCGAGGTAGGCCCATCAGCTCGATCGTGCGAGATTCCGACTGATAGCGGATCGTGCGTTTTCCAAGCGCTCGCGAGGCGTATTCCGCCGTGGCCTGGTCGTTGGCGCCGAGGACGAGCTGATAGCCGCAATTGCCGAGCAGAGAATGCCGGGAGGTTTCGCCGTAGATCTCATCCAGGTTTTTCAGGTCCTGGATGATGAAGGCGAGCTTGATGTTATAGCCGGCCACATAGGGCAGCTTCGTCATGATTTCGTCCATCCGCTTCAACTGCCGGAACTCGTCGAGGAGGAAATAGACCGGAAGAGAATTGGGATCGTGCTCCAGAGTGAGGATGTCCATCACTTGCTGTACGAACAGGGTGAGGAGAGGGCGAAGCAGGGTTATGTCGGTGATGTTCGGCGCCAGATAGATCGACATCGGCCGACGCTTCATCGCGCGCAAATCCATGTCGGTGACATTGGTTGCCGCGACGATCCGCTCATTTTTAAATGGCCGCATGGCCTTCTGGATATCCATAAGCGCGGAAGCGGCCGCGCGTTCGGATAGAGCGATATAGGAATTGAAGCTCTCAAGTGTGAACTTGGACAGGGAGGGTTCTTTTTCCTTAATGTACTTCATCAGCGCCTGCAGATCGACGCCGCTGTTGAAGAAGGAATTGACCTCGCCGAGGTTCCGGCGATCCCGATAGAAGGGGCTTTCGGTGATGTAGCTGATGACGCCGGCAAGGACTTGTTGCGCCGTCGCTTGCCAAACGGAGTTTTCCGATTCCGTGTTTTCGGGCACCAAAATGCCGGCGATGTTTTGGATGTCAGTGGTGCGATTTCCCCGTTCCGTCCGGACGAAATCGAGCGGATTATAGCGATTGGTCTTTTCCGAGCCCGGCGCGAATAGGAAGACCTGGCTGCCGTTCTGTCGGCGATAGCCCGCGGTTGCCTTGAAAACCTCGCCTTTTAGGTCAGTGACGATCATCGAGCCTTCGTGCATGAGCGCATTGGGGATGACATAGCCCGCGCCCTTACCGGAGCGCGTCGGACCGATGATCAAATGATGCCGATCGTCCTTCGTGCGGAGAATGTTGCGCCCTCTGCGGCCAAAGATATGGCCGTGTTTGCGGAACCATTTGCCACGCCGAAGCGAGGCGATGTCCTGAAACGCCGCGTCGCCCAAGGGGCTGCTCGTCGGCTTCAGGCCGATGTATGCGACCAGGCCGGCGACGATCAGTGCCGGCACCATCGAACCAAGCGCAACCTTCTGCAGGGCAGGGCTTGAGCGATAAATCCAGAACTGCTGAATTGGAACAAACGGGTTGCTCGTGATCGTCGTTTCGAGAACCCGTCCATCCTTGTAGAAGAGCTGAAGACCCAGGCCGTAGCCAAGCATCCAGACAACGAAAGCTATCCCGACGCAAAAGAGCAGATAGAGGGCTTGGAGCTCCTTGGTCACGTCTCATCCCGGGCAAAGAAGATTTCGGAGACACCGCGCTTGCCGCCGTCACGGCGGAGCTGGATGACGATCGGGATCACCATCTGGATATACGACATGAGATCCTGCTTGGAAAAACCCGCTGACATGCCGGCTTGCTGCATCATCATGGCGAGCTGTTCATAGGCGCCCATCGGCGTATCGGCGTGAACTGTGGACATGCTGCCCGGATGGCCGGTGTTGATCGCGCGCAGGAAGGAGAACGCCTCCGCGCCACGAATTTCGCCGACGAACAGACGGTCAGGACGCATGCGCAACGACGACTCGAGCAGGTTTTGAATGGTCACGTCTGCAGTGCCCTGATCACCTTTCGACGCGATCAGGTGAACCGTGTTCGCCTGCGGCGGGAAAAGCTCGCGTGTGTCCTCGAGCGTAATGATCCGCTCATGCGGATCCACGCTTTTCAGGCAGGCGTTAAGGAAGGTCGTCTTGCCGGATGACGTGCCGCCGCTGATCAGGATAGAGACTCGCTTGGTGATAGCGGTGTGGATGAAATCGTAAATCCGGCTTGCGCGCAGGTGTCCGATCAATTCCCGGTCAATGTCGCTAAGGCCGCCGACGGCCACAGATACTTTGTCGAGCGAACCGTTATCGCGATACTCCTCGAGCGTGAAGTTGTTCACGACCTGCTTGCGTATCGAGATCGAGCCACCGTCAGGGGCAGCCGGCGGTAGGACGATCTGAATACGTTCGCCAGTCGGAAGCGCCGCGCTCAGTATCGGCTTGGAACGGCTGATAAACTGGTTGGTCGCCGCCGCAACACGCTCGCCGATGTTCTGGATTTCATCAGCCGTCAGGGCGTCGATGAAATGGTGTTCCATATGATCGGCGCCGAACCGCTCCACATAGACGTGGCCCGGCTTATTGGCGGCGATTTCGACCGCCTTTGGGTCATCAAGGAACTGCTTGATCGGTTCGAGGGCGCGATTGAGGAAGTAGTGCGGATCGCGTTTGATCGTGTTACCTGCCGCGACGTTCACGTTGAATCTCCTTCATCGCTTCGGTCACCGGATCGTCGTACATGGCGCTAAAATCGACGTCCTGGCGCACGTAGACAAAGATTCGCTCGCCTTGGCTGACGCTGATGGTGGGAGGAATACGGAGATTTTCACTGAGTACCGTATTCGCCATGTCGCTAAAGGTCTGCGCGATCGTCTCCCGTGCAATCTCTTCGCCTCGTGCGGCATCGTCGCTGTTGTTGGAGGCTTCCTGACTGCCATATCCGGTCAGATAGCTGGCAGCGCCGCCGACGATAGAAAGCATGATCGACGCTCCAAATCGTTCGCGAAACTTATTGTCGACATGCCCGGTCAAGCCAGATCGGCCCAGGCTGTCCGTGCCGATCGAGTTGAGGCGTACGGAAACGCCATCATCTCGAATGAGCCTGGTCCAGATGACGAAGATACGCTTTTGTCCGCGAGTCACCTCCGACTGATATTCGCCAATGAGGCGCGTTCCGGTCGGGATCAGAATACGCCGGCCGTCGAAGGAATAGACATCTTGGGAGGTAATGGCGCGAATCTGGCCGGGCAGGTCGCTGTTAATGGCCGTCTCGAGGATGCCGGGGATCAAGGTTCCCTCCGGTATCATCGCGTCGATACGCTCGATCTGCCGGGCCTTAGCGCTCCGATCGGCAAGGCCCGCCGCCGCAGCCAGGTACTTGCTGTTCCGGTCCTCACCGGCAACGCTCAGCCCGGAATCGCCTTGGCCTGTCAGGCTGCCGTTACCGCTTCCGTTTCCTTTTTGATCGAGCTTGATCAGGCCCGACTTGTAGCGCTCGGGAAACGCTTCGACCGGCGCAGCTTCGGGCGTCTCTTCAACGACCTCTGGCGGCGCTGGAACCTTGAACTCAGTCGTATCGACGGCTTCCTCAACCGCTTCAGGTGGCGTCGGCAGTTTGATGACTTCTTGTTCGGGCTCCGGTTCCGGCTTTTGTTCGTCGCGGACAAAGGACGGCGGCCGGAATGTCGTAGTCTGAAACTCCTCGTCGCTGTCAGCAACATCGCGTGGCTTTTCGTTCGCTGTCGCAAGGACAAAATAGGCGGCCACAGCGCCGCCCAGGAGAAGGGCGGCCATACCGAGAGTTTGGTTTCGTCCTGCATTGCGATAGCTGACCGCCGTTTCGTCGGCCGTCGTCATGGCTTCAAGTTCGGGGCTGCGCTTCATTAGTTGCCGCTCCTCCTACGTTCCGTCGCCTTGGTGTCATGGGCCGGACCGAGAATGTCCGGATCCGGAGCGCCGAAGTCAGGCTTGCGAAGGTTGAAGATGCATGTCCACTGGTTGCCATCGCGGAGCGTATATTGCGTCGCCACACCGTCGACGACGATGTATTCGCCCTCCTTGCGGAAATTGCGCAGCGTCTCAGAGAAGTCCGACTGCACGGCAAAAATCGCGGGAACGCGGCTGCCGAACTTGAAGAAGGTCTTTTTCCCGTCGTCGAAAATCATCGTAGGCTTCAGTGCTGGGTCACCTGAAAACGAATAGTCGATATTGACGTTGGCCTTGTCGAGATTTGACATGTTCGGGTTTGCAGCCCGGTACTCCGCTTCCTTGCGCAGCGAAGCATTCAGGTCCTTCTCAGGATAGACGAACCGGATTCCGAAGATCTGCTTGCCATCGGTCGGAGCATGGTCGTTGAGCTCGAGGAAATAGATCCTCTTGCTCGTCACGACGTTCATGTTGGTGGCGACGTTCTTCGCAATTGGCTTGACGAACAGGATATTGCCCTTCTCAGACGGGGCGACCTGCCAACTATCTGTGTCGCCGAGCGATATCGTTTCGAATTTTTCGTCCTCATCAAAGATGATCATGGTGGAGATGCCGTAGGTGGCAGAAACTTTCACCACATTGTTCGACTGGTAGACGACGCTGGTGACACGCGAATCGAGCGAGCCCGGCCGTGGCGCCTGCGCAGCGTTGACGTGAGTCATCGTCGCGGCCATGACGGTCGCAGAAAGCAGGAGGCGTTTGATCATTTATCGTCTCCAGGCGTCACCGTCTCTTGATCGCGACGGTAGTTGTAGACCTGGAAGCCCAGCGGGTTTTCGAAGCGCCATTCATTGGTCGACGGCGTGTCCGTATAGCGATAGCGGACGACCGAAATGTAATGCCGGGTGATGGAATCCGTGTCCGTTTTCTCCGTGGTTGAAAACCGCACTAGGGCCGTGCTGGCATTAGAAAAGGTGACGGATTTGATATCGACCGTCACACTCTTGTTCTTCCCCAAAGCCCGGGCAGGATTGTTGGGATTTGCCGCGCTATAGAGTTCCTGCAGCTCACGGGCCGCGTCGCCCGTGGAGAGTAGGGCGGCAATGCCGAAATTCTGCTCAATCGCAAAGGGGTCGTATCCCTCACGCGAGCGAATATAACGCACGACGTTGGCCTGCGTGACCGCCTGCTGATCTGTAAGATTCGCCGAGCGTGTGAGACCGGTTTTGATCTCCATATATCCGGTGTTCTTGTCGACCTCGACGATGTAGGGTTCGAAGCTCTTCAGCGGTACGAGCATCACCAGCGTCGTTAAGGACAGCAAGGTTATTGCGCCGAAAATCGTGGTGACGAACCATGCGAGCGTGCGAGACCGCTTGGCCTTCTTTACGATTTCGTGCTCCCACCGATCGCCGTCTTGAAAATAGCTCCGAAGAACTGCTTCATTTGTTTCTGCCATTCGTCTAGCCCTTAAACCTAGCCCTTACTTTCGCGCCTCAGCGAGGCGTGCTGTTGTTGCTGATGCGGTTTTGCATCGCCTCAGCGCTGGCGTTTCGTATGTTGGCTCGCATGCCTTCTTGTGTGCGCGCCCTGGCTTGCATTCCCGCATTGCCTGCTGCTCCCGCTAGGCGCTGCCCTCCCGACAGGGCCGAAACCGGCGCCGATATGCCAGCAAATCGGCCGACTGCGCGCGCGACATTGCCGAGACCGGCAGCCACACCACCGGTAATCCCTTGCGCGAGAACCTGAATATTAAAGAGGACAAACGCGCCTGCTGCGCAGAGCAGCAAGAAAGCGGAGATGTCACTGAGCTGAAGGCGCCTTTGGCTTGCAGCGCTGCTGACCTTTGTCAGTTCCGGGTCCATTGCTGCAATAAGGAATGCCGCCACGACATAAACGAACAGCGGGATCAATGCATACATCAGCACCTGTTGAAACCAGGCGACGCCCAAACCCCTCGTCTGGTCGAAAAGCATGCAACCGATGAAGATGGGAGCCGTCCCGATCAAGACCCACATCATCACCTTTGCAAGCAGAAGGATTGCCAATGCTACCGCGATGAAAACAGCGACGGCGAACATGATCAGAAAACCGACCATCGACGGCAACACCGAAAAATATCCTGACTGTTCCGCGAAGGCTGAAGCTGCCTCGTTGGCCGTTCGCCAGATCATCGACAGGCCGTTTGTCGGTTCCGTGATACCGGTCCCTGTGGCGGTGAGGATAGCTCGGCCAACGTCCTCCGGGGTGTCGTTCAACCAAGAATAGAAGAGGGTGTTAAAATAGTCCCAATTCCTTACCAGCGCGAGGATGATCAACATACGCGCCACCCGGCCGATAATTTCGCTGACGCTGACGCGAGCGGTTCCCATGAACAGTTGGAGACCGTAAAAGCCCACATACGCGATGAACATGATCGTCAGTAGCGGCATGACCTCATTGCCGACGATCCCGTAGGCTCGCGACGAGAAATTCGCTCCGGTCTGTTCAATTCTTTCCAGCAACGCCCCAAGAAAGTCGTTCATCGCCAACCGTCCTTAATTCGCCGCCATGGCGTCAATAGCCGCGAGGGCGTCGGCTGCGTTGCCATTGACACTTGTCATCGGCCCACATTCGAAGCGAGGATCTGACGCATAGGAGGTTAGGTTGGCAGGCCTCTTGCAGGGAGCGGTCTTTTCCTTCGCCGCCGTGCCGCAGCCGGCGAGGCCGGCCACGATCAAGAAAGGAAAAAACACCTTCGCTGGTATGGTGATTTTACTGGTCACTGTAGCTGAGAGCCTTCTTAGAATTAGAGATGTCGGTCAGGCGTCTTTGGTTGTCGGCCTGGAGCGACGATACGGCTCCGTTCATCACGCCGATCAGCTCGTTGATCGTCAGCCCGGCTTGCACCTGAAGCTGAGTGTTCTGATCGATCGAGCCCTTAATGTCCTTGGCTTGGCCGATATTTGCGCCAGCCTGCTCGAAAGACGAGCGGCGAGTCTGGACGGCCTGCTGCGAACCGGTGACGAGGGCAGCGACGCCAAGAACGGTGTTCACCATCTCCTCGTAGGACTTGTCGCCGGAAAAGGAGCTGCCCGACTGGCCGGACAGATTTTTCACCAGTTGCAGGCCGTTGATGAAGGTCGTTGCGACCTTGGCGACATCGCCGCCCATACCCCCGAAGTTTGGAACGCCACCCGACATCAGGCTATCGAACGACGGCATCTGTGCGACGCTGAAGCCATTGCCAACGGCAAGATTTTGCATCTGGTTGGCATCGCTTCCACGGTCGCCGGTCACTGCTTGAAGGGTTTCCTGGACCGTTTTCAGCACTTCCTTGTTAGTGCCAAGGATATCATCGGTCGTCTTCGACGTTCGCTGCGCAATCTCAAGATTGGCACCGTCGATCACCGGGACCTGCGCCAAAGCCGAGGACGCAAGGGCGGCCACCGAATACGCCGTCAAAATCAAACGTTTCATGGCAGTTCTCCTCATTGAGCGTTCAACATCAGTTCTACGTTGTCCTCGCGTTCCCGCTTTTGGACGCAAGCCTTCTCCGTCGGGCTCCATTCGAGCTCCTGGCGCGGATCGCACAAACCGGTCGTTTCGCGATCCTCCTTATCGTCATCATCCTTGAAATCGCTCGTGCGCGAGGATCCGGACAGGCCGCTAAGATCAACCGCGTTACGGGAGTTCATCAGATCCGCCATCGTTGTGCCGAGGCGGATGACCTGGTTCATCATTTCGAGATTGGCATTGCGGGCACCGGAGTTGTGGTCCCAACTGTCCTGGATTGTGCCGCTGGACATCGCGCTCAACTGTTGCAGCCACGACGCGACGTTGCCGCCGCCTTCCCCGATCGCCTGCGACGTCGCCATGGAATTGATGGTAGAATCTCGCATCCCGGTAAAGGACGTCGATCCACCGCCATAGTTCACCGGGATATTGGCAACGTCGGAACCGCCGAAGGCAGGAAGCCACTTTTGGGTGATGTTCGCGACATACCCTTGCGTTTCCTTGAATGGAGGAATCCCGCCATACTTCTGTACGTTGCCGGGTCCCGCATTGTAGGCGGCCAGCGCCAGATTGGTGTTGCCGTTGAACCGGCGAAGCTGTTGCTTCAGGTAGCGCGCCCCGCCTCGGAGATTGTCTTCGATATTGTGCGGGTCGACCCCGAGATCTTTTGCCGTGCCAGGCATGAGTTGAGAAAGCCCGATCGCGCCGACCGGTGATTTCGCACACGGATTGAACCGGCTTTCCTGATAGACGAGCGCCATGAAGAGGCTTTCGTCGACGCCTTCTTCCTGGGCAACTCGCTTCACAAGGCCCGTGATTTCCGGGTTGGCCGTTGCGGCGGAAGCGGCGTCACCGCTGCGACCTGGACGATACATCGAGCAGGTCACGCTCTTGCTGACCGTATGACGGTCACTATCCGTCTTCTCGATTTCCGTCGTCGTCTGGCCGCGTTTGGTGTCGGTCTCGAGCACCTTGCCGTCAAGCACCGGCACCTGAGAGTGCGCCGTTCCGGAGGCACCAAGGCACAGCGCAGAAATCACCCACAAAGCAGGACTCTTCCTCATTCGGCCTTCTCCCATCCGCAAAATTCAGCCAACCAATTTTCAGGCTCGTCACCATATTGTTCCCGAAGCGCCGCGCACTCCTCGACAGTCTCCTTGCGGCCGGAAAGCACCTTCACGAGATCGGGCATGGCGGAGAGATCGAGCCGAGCGATAACCGAGTCATTGCCGTGCTTGATCAGGAAAGTTCGCTTTTCGGGCGGAGTGTTCTTGATGAAGTTGAATTCCTTCACCGTCAGGCCAAAGCGCTTGATGTAGCTCTCTTCGTCGGCCCGCGGGTTCGGAAAGTGAATGTTCGTCGCCGACTGCTCGATCAGCGTATGCGAGGCTTTTGCCTTGGCGATATCCGCCGCGGACTGGGTGCCGAAGCCAACAATGCCGTTGAGCTTGCGGATGGTTTTCATCTTGTCGACGATGAACGCCGAAAATGTTTCGTCCATAAGGAGCTGCCAGCCCTCGTCCATGAAGAGCATGACCGGGTTTCCGTCGAGCAGCTCGTCAAGACGATGATAGAGGTACATCAGCGCCGGCGTGCGGAGATCCTCGTTGCCGAGGATGTTCGTCATGTCGAACCCAAACACGCTGCGCCCCGAGAAAGAGAGGACGTCGCGCTGGGCGTTGAAAAGCCACGCTTTTTCTCCTTCGATCCAAGGCCGCAGGCGAGAGTGAAGGTCATTGGCATCCGCCCGCGACCGGCCCACAAGGAGGGCGGCCAGGTTCGCTAAATTGCGCTCCGTCGCAGGTTCCTGCATCAGGCGGACGATCGCCCTTTCAAGCGTATCCTCGTCTTCCTGAGTGAAGTCGCTGCGATCACCGGAGCGCAGCATTGCCTTCAAGAGGCGAAGGAGGAATTCGCGGTTTGGGCCGGTATTTTCGAGCTGCAGCGGGTTAAAGCCGGTCGGCGTTCCCGGTGACAGCACCTCATATGAACCGCCAATCGCCCTTACGAAGATTTCCGCGCCGCGATCCTTGTCGAAGAACACGGCTTTCGGCGTCGGTGAAACGCGCATCGCCTGTGCGAGCAGGAAAGTCAAAGCGACCGTCTTACCGGAGCCGGTTGGTCCTGTGACGAGGAAGTGCCCGATGTCGCGGCGATGGAAGTTGAACCAGTACGGCGTCTGCGACGTGGTTTCGAGGATCGTGATCGGCAGTCCCCAATGAGTGCGATCGGCCTGGCCCGTCGCGAAATTGTGCATCGAGGACAAGCCGGAGAAATTCGCGCTCGACAGCATCGCTTTGCGGGCGATGTAGCTGTGGTTGCCGGGCAGTTGCGCCCAAAAGCCTGCTTCCAGGTTCAGATCTTCGCGAAGCCAGTTGATATTCATGTCGGTAAGGCAGGCGCCGAGTTCGGAAACCGTGCGGCTGAGGCCTTGGAGGTCGCGGGAGAGGCATAGAAGCGAAAGATGATGGAAGCCGAAGACGGCTTCCTGGTTCATCAGGCTATTGAGCGCATAGTCGATATCCTGCTCGACCGAGCTGCCGGATTCGTCCGACGCTCTGATTTGCCGCTGCAAGCGGCTAATTCGCTCTTGGGCGATCGGCTTGTCGGCGATCGTGAAGGATTGCGTCAGAATGAATTCGTGGTTCACCTGCAACAAGCCATCGAGCATGCCCGGGCCGGTAAAAGGCGGGTATTCCTTGATCGACAGGAGCGCGCCAAAGCGGTTGTCTTCATCTACCGCCGCTTGAGCCTGCATGGTCCGTTTGCTGAAATGGAGTCGCGACGTGCCCACGTAATTGCGGATACCCATGCGTGGCAGGCGCATTTTACGCGGCACGCCGCATGTCAGAATCGTATTGAAAAATTCGCAGGGCTCGGAGTAGGGCTCGCCCCTTTCCTTCTCCTCCTGTCCTTCGATCTTGGCCTCGTCGTCATTCCTGCGACGATAGGTAATGCCGAGCGCCCGCGCTCCATATTTGTGCAGATCGCGCACGATGTTGCCGATCAGCTCTTCAAGCTCTGTAACATCTTCGCGCGTTTGCTGGACCCGAGCATCTTTGTTGGCCCTGTCGAAGATCCTTTTCAGCGTGTCGCCGACGCCAAGAGCGCCCCGCATGCCAGAGCGCACAATGGTCAGGTAAATCTCGTTCGTGAACATGCGCTTATGGCGCAGTTGCTCCATATAACGCTTGTTCAAAAGATTGCAGAACGATGAGTCATACGCGCCGCCAATCTCTGTTTCGACATCTCGGCGGATCACGGTCGACCAAAGAGAATAGCGGCTGGATCCCAAGGCTCGGATCATCGTGTTTTGCACGACCGAGCGCATGTTGAGCTCAGCCTGGTCTTCCGTTTGGAAGAACAGGCCATCAAGTTTGATGACGCTCAAAAGTGAGCCGTTTTCCAGTCCGATCACCGTATCGGAGACGTGCCGCAGATAGGGTATATGAGTCGACATGGGCCGCTCATTGCTGGCGACCTTTCCAAATCCAAGCTCTTCTTTGACGACTTTCAGCATGATTACGGTCCGTAAGAGTTGGTGCCCCAAAAGCGCTTGTTGGGCGTGCGCGGCGTCTTGCGCGACGTCACCTGCAGCACGTCGAGGATCTTGTTGTCCCAGGTGCAGAGCGAGAATAGGACGAGGTAGGCAACCGGCGCGATCAGCAGCGCCAGAAGGTGGTTTGTTGCCAGCCAGCCAATGATGGTGACGCCGACGATCAGCACCACCGCCATATAAGGCACACCCCAAAGCGTTGGGGACCGTGTTAATCCGATCACCAGCGGCGTCAGAGATGGCTTTTCGTCCTGAAACTCGCTCATGATCAGTTGCCGCCGCCGACAGACGAAATCATCTGGTCAACGATCGACGGCGCACCGAAAACAAGACCAATGCCAATGACGACCGCGCCCGCCGTGAACCACGAAAGACGGCCGGCGAAGGCGAGGAAGCCAAGTCCGATGACGGCAATGATCGCCATCAGGCGGCCGAAAGGACCGGTGATGAAATCGACGATCATCTGGACTGCGGTTTGAAGCGGCGCGAAGGCGCCTCCTCCAGCAGCCTGCGCAAAGGCGATATCGGCGCCAACGATCTGGATAGCGGCCACGAGACCGAACAAAGCCGCAAGCTTGACGGCCTGAGACTTCCCTGTTTGCATTGCAATCTGCATACTTCTCTCCTTCAAAAGTGCATCACACCGCCGACAAACGTGCCGGTTTTCTTCACAGCGATGACACCAGCGTCCCCGCTGTCACTCGCATCCGAGACCGCTTGCTGAGCGGGCTTTCTGGATTTGCCTTTTGCCGCCGGCATGGGCAGCCCGAGCTGATAGTTCACGACCTTGGCGACGTATCCGATCGTTTCTTGAAAGGGCGGGATGCCACCGTGTTCATAGATCCGCTGTTCGCCGCTGTTGTAGGCGGCCGCGACGAGTAGCGGGTTTTGGAACTCATCGAGCAGTACCCGCAGATACTTCATGCCGCCCTCGATGTTCTGCGCCGGATCACAGACATCCTTGACGCCAAAACGAGCGGCCGTAGCCGGCATGAGCTGCATCGGCCCGCGAGCGCCCTTGGGCGAGTTGCGGCTTTGATCAAAGCCGCTCTCTGCCCAGGCGATTGCCGCCGCGAAGACTTCATCGACGCTGTACTTCCGCGCCGTCTGGATCACCAAAGACTTAATTTCGTCAGTGTTTAGCGGAGACGGACCACATTCATGCACTTCATTGGTGCTGCTGTTTGCCTGAAAATGTGCATCAAATTGCTTTATTGAGCCTGTCGGTAGTTGCACATTTTCAGCGTTTTGCGCCGCGCCAATGACGGTCGCAGAATAGCCTAAAGCTGCATCAATATGGTTCGATCCCCTAAATTTTGGTTGGTTTTCATCTGCGTTGTCGGTCTGCTTTACGACTCCATCGGTGCCAAGAACGAACTCCTTTTCGGACCCATGCCATCGTTCCTCAAAGTTCGTTGCCAGCTCAGTATTACTCTTAGTCTGCCAAGTTCTTTTATTATCAGCAATATTTTCAGTTTTATGACCGTCTTGGGCGTGACAAATCCCGCCCAGGATCATGGTCAAAAGGGCAGTCCCCGCCAATGCGGCCTTACCCGAACTGCCTGCAATTCTAGCCCTTTTTTCCATCGGCCCCCGCCACTTGCGGTGTTGTGATTGACACGAAAACTGAGTAAGTTGGTGAACGCGTGACATCGATGTGGTTCAGCGATACACTTTTTTGCTGCACACTTAAACCCCTTTTCGCGTGGCAATAGACGGAAGCAATATGGGTAAGGGCTAGAAAATGAAACGGATGATAATTGCTGCAGTCGCAAGTTGCGTAATGGCAACACCCGCCTTGTCCGTTACGGACATCAACAAGGACTACATTAAGTCCCTGGTAGCACCGGGAAAGACCGTGCTGGTGATCGAGTATTATGACGGGAGCGGCAAAGTCGGCGACCGCAAAGGCTATGCAACAACAGCCGGCTTCAAGGCTGTTTCGCCAACTGACTTCCGTGTAGACGAGAAAACGACACTGCACCTTTATGGGCTTGAGCCTTGCAAAGGCGAGATGGTCAATCGCAACGAAGACTTCTCCGGGACATGCACCGACTTTGCGCAGCAGCAGCTTCAAATCATGCTGCAAAACCCCAAGGTCGTATTTTGCCGCGCCTTCGTGAGCGAGCAAGGTGCCCCGGTCCAGAACGCGACTTGCTACGGCTACTATAATTTTCCCGGAAGTCTCGATTCCGTCGATATGTTTGAAGAGCAACTTCTATCGCTCGGTGCACTCCGCCTCTCAAAGAAGCCAGACGGAACGCCTGTTCGTCCAGATCTCGCCAAGGCCGAGGAAATCGGCCAGAAGGGCTCATTCGGAATGTGGGCCGATCCGAGGGTTAAGGGCCAATGAGGAAAACTCTCATCCTCCTGTCGGTCCTCTTGCCAGCATCAGTCGCCGCAGCGCCCGATGGATATTTCGATCTACTGCCTGGCGTCACTTTGGAAACGGGCGATACGTGGTCCTCGGACGGCAAGCGCTTCCGGCTCTATGGCGTTCAATCATGTTTGCGCGGCACTTCATATACCGACAAGCACGGGCAGAAGCGCGATTGCGGCGAGGCCTCCCTTGCCGTGTTTGCTGCCTACATCAAGGACACCAAACCTGTTTGCGCCCCGGTGGCGAAGAAGGATGATACCGCCTACGTCGTCTGCTACGCCACCGTCGGAAAACAACGGCTCGACCTCGCGAACGTCCTGATCACAAGTGGATACGCCTTCGCAGCCCTCAACGGTGAGGGCCTGCCCTATCACGTCCCTTATGCCGTGGCCGAACAACTTGCTCGGGATAAGCGAGCAGGCCTCTGGCAATTTGAAGACGTGCAGCACCCGGCCATTCTCCTGAGCCGTGAGGTGAATGCACGAAAAAAGAAGGCAAACCCATGAAGCGATACCTGTCCGCGGCCGCGGTTCTTACCGCGATCGTCCAACCCGCTACGGCAGCTGATCTCGTCAAGAACCCGGCGGTGACGATCAGGCAGCAGCAGGATTGGTCCAATGTTCCGATATATCCCGTCTACAAAGGACGTGTTGCGGTCATGGATGGCCGAACCCTATGGTATCCTCAATATGCACAGCGCGTGCGCCTCGTCGACATCGATGCGTGCGAGCTCCCCCAATGGGCTCTTGATCCGAAATGGCTGAACCGTGAATGGCAGAAGGCACCTTCGCCAGTCCCTTGCGGCCCGCTCGCCAAAGCCTGGCTCAAAAGGACCTTAGGTAACAAGTCGGTCGAATGCAGCGTCGTATCCTATGGCAATGACGGAATCCCGCAGGCGCGTTGCACGTCAGGCGGGCGCGACATTGCGGTGGAAATGCTTCGCGTCGGCTGGGCGCGTCTGGCGTCCCCTAACTCATACAACAGTCAGTACCTAGCTTATCAGCGGCACGCCATGGCCGCTCGCTATGGCATGTGGGCCACCTATGTCCTCGACATGAACGAATGGCGACGTAAGGCAGTGGACAAGACGTTAGAGCGCCAGCCGATCGCTGATGCCAACCTCCTCGCCGAGCGCGAAAGTGAGATTTCACCTCCCTTCATCGACGCACGCAGGAAGCCTAAGAGGACAGACCGATAGTTGCCCGACTTCGCGCATATTGCGAACTCGTTCGCAACGGATCCGCTGGCGAGCCTGCTGCTCGCCATTCCGCTGTCGTTCGCGCTGATCGTCGTCTCGGAAAAAATCTGGTGGGTGCACGCGCCGTTGGCCGTGGGGCTTCTGATCGTCTCAATCCTCTTTCTCGATCAACGTCATCTGGCGCTCGACTGCTTCCTGGCCGGTCTCTTCGCCTTTCCGCCGCTATGCCGGGACATCCCCAATCAGCCGCTTCTCTTTCGGATCGGGATCTTCTGGTTCTCAGCCTTCGCGCTCATCGCTGCCGTCATCTATGCGGCTGGGGATCGGGTGCAACACGTCGTTCCGATCGACAAGCTGTTCGTCGGTCGGGCTTCTTCAGCCGCAACGATCAATGAGGACCAACTGACATGAAACGTCTGCTCTATGCCGCCGCCAGCCTTACCGTTCTTGCTTTCGCGCCAACAGGCGCAAAGGCTGAGGATGCTTCCTGGGGCTGCCAGGTGCTGCTTTGCGCCGCCTCACAAAACCCGTCATGGCAAGGCGTTCCCTACTGCGTCCCGCCGATGAAAAAGCTCATCTCCGCAATGTCAAAGCCGGGGTTCGATTGGCCTATTTGCCACGAGGCGAAAGCCGGAGAACCTGGCCGGGAAGTCTTCGAGGAATGCCCTGCGGGCTCTCAGCCCGCCTCGAGCAGCAATGGAGATGATTATGGTTTCCGCGATGAAAAGGATCTGTGTGTCCGCATCGTAGACAAGTGCAAGGATCGCTCCGAATTCCATCGCCTATATGGAAACGATGAAGCCAATGAGCAGAGCCGTATCACGCTCGAGGTCATTCGAAGCGGTCGCGATGACGATTTCTGGAATCAAGACAACGGCTGCAAGGTGAAAGTAACTTCGCCCCGGCCCCGTCGGGCGGACCCCTGGTTTTTTGACATTCCAAACGACAAGGGCGTCAAAGAGCGCTTCTGGTTTAATCTCAGAACCTAAGGGGGAGCCCTATGAACCAAAATATCCTATTGGTGGTCGCAGCGAGCGTCGGCCTCGTGGCCGGAGCTGGGGGCACCTATCTAGCGACCGCAGAGCCAAAGGTGGAAGCTCAGGCTATTTCAAAGGCCGAATTGGTCGCCGCTATCTCCGCCGACCCGTCCCTCTGCCCGATCCCGACAGTCGAGGCGCCGTCGGAGGCCGAAGCAACAACGGCCTACCGCAAAGCTCACGCGGCGTCTCCCCTCGTTTGGGACAGGAACAATATGCCGGAAATTTCCGTGGCGCTCGGACAATGCGACAAAGCCGCTTCAAGCAGCTAGTGCTGCCCGCTTTCGTCTCCGAATGAGTTCAAGGGTGCGGGCCATCTCGTTGGTCTGCATCATGAGCGCTTCGTCGCCTGACAATCCCGGCTTTGATCCGATGAAGTCTGGCTTTGACGCAAGTGCAACATGAACAGATATGCGCGCCGATTGATCAGTCTCATTGGCCGATCCACCCAAAAATGCTCCAACACCATGCTGCTTACAATACAGCACCGCCTCCATAGAATTGTTGATGCCGCCCAGGTCAGGCATCTTGATTTGAATGTAGTCGGCGGCCTTCTCGTCGCAAAATGCTCTAATATCAGACAAATTGTTGCACCAGTCGTCGGCGATTATTCCCACATTGATGCCGGATTTCTTCAGTTCATTTCGAAGGGTCTTCATCCGTTCGATCTGGTGCTCTCTGGTTCTTTCCAAAACGGGTGTCTCTACGAGTAGTTGAAGCGGCCCTGCGGCCTCAGCGGCCCTGCCGATTAACTCTGAAACCATAGCAATGTCTTGAGCAAAAATATCACCAAGTAACCCATAGAAATCGAAATGAAGAGTCGGCCGGTAATGCTCCACGCCGATGGCAACTACGCGAGATGAGATTTCACGGATGTGCTCAAGCAACTTCTCTCCGTTCCGTCCGATTTTGCTTTCGATGTCCGTAAAGTATGTGTGTGGCAGTATCTCTGGACGCTTCAGTATCATGCGATCAAGTTGCAGAGTATTGTGCGGCTCACAGCTCACAGAGATTGCGATTGGGCTTGTTGAGACCGACGTCTGATATTCGCGTGCGAGAACCTCGGCCATTGTCTCTTTGTGATTTAGCGAAACAGCATGCAGAATCGCCTGCGTCAACCCATATCGCAACGCCACCGGCAATTGCTGGCCGTCGACAACGAAATCGTCGAACTCTTTGGCAAGTCGACGGAATTCCGAGATTGGCTGGCCGCGTAGACGATCCGTCACCGCACCCTCGAGCTGGATCAGCCCTTCGCTGCTCCGAAAAAGAGGATCTCTCCCCGAAACGCCTGCGAAAACGACGTCGCAGCAATCGCCAAAGGCAACTTGGCCGTCCTCGAGGATCAACATAATTGAGACGGCATCGGCAGGCTCAACGATGTCGACAAACCCAGGTGTCTTCGGGCTGCCCCGATAGATGAACCCGTCTGGCGTCGCGCCAGCCTTCACAGCCGCGAAGTCAATATGAAAGTAACCAGACCGGCCGCCGGAGCAGACAACGCTATCAATTTTCATGTCGTGTCCCAATTTTGTGCTGCAACCAGACGACAAGCTGACATCTATTTGCGAGGGGTGTTTCCGGGGTTGTGTCTTGACCTAACAATGCCGGCGAACCTATGCCGCATCGCTATCATCACTCTCCACGATGAACTGCACTCGATCGCCGGCCCAGACTGATTCTGAATAGCAGATCGGGCGTCCAGTCTCGTCGACATCGACCTTCTGCGTGCAGAGCACCCAGCGGGAGCGCGGCTGTTGAAGCACGCGCGCCTCATAGTGGGTCGGCGGGCGCGTGGTGATAGCGGTATGAAGGCGGGTATAATCGTGTATTCCGTAGGTCTTCAAATGTAAACTTGAGCCTTGCTCCAATTTGAGCTGGGCAAATCCAGGGAACCGTTCGGACGGATAGTACATTTGGCCGAACGCGATAATGACGCCATCCGCGAGCGATACACTCTCAACGACAACCACTAGATCGCCCGCCTTGATTTTAAGGCGCTGCGAAACCTGGTCCGATGCGGGCACTTCCTCGACCCTCTTCAATATCTTGCCAGGATCGACTCCTTGACGTTTTAGATTCTCTGAATACCGGGTTCGCTTCGAAATCTCATAGTTGATGATCCCATCGTGAACGAACGTGCCGCGGCCTTGTTCGATGCGCACGAGGCCATCATCTTCGAGCATCGACATTGCGCGGCGGACTGTGTTTCGGCTAACGTCGAAGCGGGATGCGAGTTCTGGCTCTGTTGGAAGACGCGACCCGGGACCGAGACCTTGAGTGGAGATATCCTCGACGATTTTTTCACCAATTTGCCGCCAAAGAGCCTCTCCAGATTTTCGTTCAAGCACTGTCTAGCTTCTCCTATCTGTGGAATTCCGAGCATTGTCGATTGTGGTTATCGGATCATTTTAGTTCAGTTCGAAGGCTGCATCCAGCCGGTCGCGAAACCAATCCCCGACAAGCGTTACGGATAGGGCGGTCAGGAATATCACCGTGCCGGGGGCGACCGCCGTCCACCAAGCGGTTGTCATGAATTCGCGCCCGCTGCCGATCATCAGGCCAAGGCTTGTCAGCGGGGGCTGGATTCCGAGGCCGAGGAAACTCAAGCCGCTTTCAAGGAGAATAATGCCTGGAAAGTTGAGCGTAATCTGCACGAGCAATGCCCCGCCAATGTTTGGAAGAACATGCCTAGAGTATATGCGGATTGGATGAAAACCAAGATTGCGTAGCGCTTCAACGTATCCCAACTCTTTTGCAGAGAGGACCAGGCCACGAACTAGTCGCGCATAGACCTCCCAGCCGTAGAGTCCGAGCAAGATGACAAAAAGGAATACGCTGTTTCCAAAGAAAGCCAGCGCGGCCAGGGCGAAGATCATGAATGGGATAGAGGCCTGAAAATCGACAAGCGCTGAAAGAATATCCTCCCAGAGACCCTGAAAGTGAGCTGCCAGAAAGCCAAGTAGTGTGCCGAATCCGGCTCCTACTAAAGTTCCAGTGATCGCAATTAACAGGCTAAAGCGCAGAGAAAACAGAACGCGGCTGAAGACATCTCGACCAAGTTCGTCGGTTCCAAAATAGTATCCGTGCGGCCCACCCAAAAACGATGGCGGTTTGAGGCGGATGAGGAGGTTTTGATCATTGTAGCCATACGGGGCGAGAATGTCCGCTAGCGCCGCACTCATCGCAGCCACTACCAGAAACAATATCGCGCCCACGATCACAAGACTTGGGAGCCGTCTCGTCGATGTGAGCTCGTTCCTTCTTCCGATCGGATCCACAGCGGCTTGCTCCGTCATCGCGATATCCCTCCCGTCTTCGAGCCGATCCTCGGATCAAGCCAGCCATAGATTAGATCGACCAGAAGATTGGCCATCACCATGGTTAGGGCCGAGATAAAGACGATCGTTTGCACAACAGCCACCTCGCGTGCTGCGACTGCGGTTACCGTGAGTCGGCCAATACCAGGCCAAGCAAAAACCGTTTCAACGATTACTGCTCCGCTTAATAGTTGGCCGACAATGAGCCCGAGCATTGTGACGATAGGAAGCGCTGCGTTGGGAAGGGCATAGCGTAAAACGCGCCATGATGAGGGTAATCCGTTCGCCAATGCCGTCTTCATGTATGCTTGTGACAGTACATCCAGCATCGACGCTCGCGTGAAACGCGCAAGTGTTGCTGCATTCCACAGGCCAATAGTCAGCGCGGGCATAACTAGGTGAGCCAAAGTCGCGCTTCCTGAACTCGGAAGCCACCGCAATGACATCGAAAACAGCATAATGAGCAAGATCCCGAAGAAAAAAGTTGGGACGCTATGACCGACGACCGCGAGGGAGATGACACTACGATCGACAATGGAATTTCGCATCACTGCTGCGGCGATGCCTGCCGGCAAGCCGACGATGAGCGCCACGGTCAGTCCCGCGAAACCAAGCATCAACGTTGCGGGAATTCGCTCAGTCACCACTTGGAGCGCCGGACGTCCGTCGCGGAAGGACGTACCAAAATCGCCGTGCAGGACGCTTGCAACATACCGAATATACTGAACATAAATCGGTGCATCCATGCCCCAGCGGGCGCGATACTGCTCAACGACGCTTGCGGGAGTGTCTTCGGGCAGCAGTATTTTGATCGGATCGCCAGCGAGACGAAGCATCAGAAAAACAAATGTGACGACGAGAACCAGAGAAAGGAGGGCCCGAAGAGTTCTCACAATCAGGAACCGAGTGCTCATGCGCGGCCACCGCCTTCAGTGTCTGCCGGCACAGCCGAGTGGCAGGCCACCTGGCGTCCTTGGCGAACATCCACCAACGCGGGCTCAACCCATCGGCAAATGTCGCGTGAGAAGGGACACCGGCGTTGGAATCGGCAGCCAGACGTTTCCGATGCTGGATCCTGCAGTTCGCCACCGAGCAATCGCCCAGCCGAGGGATGTTGCCGGCGTGTCGTGGGCACCGCCGCCAGAAGGGCTTGCGTGTAGGGATGATAGGGATTCTTGAATATGTCGGCCGTGGGAGCGATTTCGACAATACGTCCGAGGTACATGACAGCAACGCGATGGCTAATATGCCTCACGACCCGTAAGTCATGGGAGATGAACAGGTAGCTCAAGCCGAATACCTGTTGCATTTCCATTAGGAGGTTCACTATCTGAGCTTGCACCGAAACATCGAGTGCAGAAACCGGCTCATCGCAGACGATTAGCTTCGCCTGCATCGCCAGGGCCCGGGCAATAGCGATGCGCTGCCGCTGGCCACCTGATAGCTCGCGCGGAAGTCGATGCTCGATGCTGGCTCCGCCAAGGCCAACCCGATCCAGCGCGTCGACCATCTGGTTGTGGCGCGCGCGCTTACCGCCGGCCAATCCATGAACGGAAAGAACTTCCTCTATCTGAGCGCCAACAGGCATCCGAGGGTCCAAAGCACCGGCAGAGTCCTGGAAAATCATCTGCATGTTGCGTCGAGACTTCCGCCAGGCAGCTTCGCTAAGCTTGAATAGGTCTGCGTTCTCGTAATGAACAGTTCCACTCGTCGGCTTCATGAGCCCGAGCGCAATTCGTCCCGTTGTCGATTTCCCAGATCCGCTCTCGCCTACAAGCGCGAGCGTTTCTTTGCGGCCAATGGAAAATGTTACATCATCGACCGCCTTTATCGTGCGTGCCTTCGGCCCAAACAAGCCGCGAGCCGACGCGAACGACCGCGACACGGCCGTTACTGTCAGTAATGAAGCCGGGTTCATTCGCCAGTTCCCAACGGAAAATGGCATGCTATGACGGCCCCGCTCGACGTAGTCGTGCGATGGGGCGTCACCTGCCAACATTTAGTTTGCGCCGCCTGACAGCGAGGCGCGAATGCGCAACCAATCGTCGCGTTGGAAAGCGATGCCACACTACCCGGTATCGTGACCAATGTGTCTGCCACTCGATTGATGTCGGGCGACGCATCAATCAAGCCGCGGGTATAAGGATGCCTCGGCTGATCCAGCACGGTGTCGGTTGCGGCCTCTTCCACGATTTCGCCGGAATACATAACGGCAATTCGATCGGAGGTCTGGGCAATGACACCAAGGTCATGGGAGACGAGGATGATTGCCATCCCGAGCTCGCGGCGGAGGTCACTCAGCAAGGTCAGTATCTGAGCTTGTATGGTAACGTCGAGGGCGGTCGTGGGCTCATCTGCGATGAGAAGTTTCGGCTCGCATGATAGCGCCATGGCGATCATTGTGCGTTGGCACATTCCACCCGAGAGCTCGTGGGGAAAATCATTCAATCGTGCCCGCGCGGCGGGCATCCGTACGAGGTCGAGAAGTCTCACCGCCTCCGCAAGCGCTGCCGTACGCGACAAGCCCTTGTGAACGATAAGCTTGTCGGCAATCTGGGTTCCGACGCGGCGCACAGGATTTAGCGAGCCCATCGGATCCTGAAAGATCATAGCGATCTCTCGGCCACGCAAACGGGCGAGCTTTTCGGACGATAAGCGTTGCACGTCTGATCCATTGAAGTGGATTTGGCCCTCGATTTGCGCGTTATCCGGTAGGAGGGACAGGATCGCCGAGCAAAGAGTGCTCTTGCCACAGCCACTCTCGCCGACGATGCCCAAACATTCCCCAACGCGAACGCTAAGCGAAATGCCCCTGACGGCATGGATAGGGCCATCACGGCCCGAGAGCCGAACGCTGAAATTCTCGATCCGCAATAGGTCGTTGCCGTAGGGTGTTGGCGAAGGAGTGGGTGCTGCGATACCTCGCAGCGCCCGACCGCTTTCTTCGAAACTCAGTTCAATCAGCGACACTAGCGCGGCCCCTAGTTTGCGGCTCGAGCAAAGGCGAGATTGTCTGGACGGAAGTCCGTTCTGTAATCTGCGGTCGGCAACCAAAGAATACGGCGCTTCGCCGCGAAGAACTGTGGCGTCCGGTAGAGCGGGAACGCGGGAACCTCGTCGCCCAGGATATCGAGGATACCCCGGAAAGTTTCCCTTTGGCTGTCCCCGTCGAGCGTTGCCAGCTTATTGGCGAGAGTGTCGAGTCCTGGGACACCGTTCGGAAAGCCGCGTTGGCGAGTAAGGGATTGATTGCCGAAGAAGCACGACCCCAAGGCTTCCGGTGCGGCGAACTCGAAACCACAACCTCCCATTACGGCCGCACGGCCAGGAGCGAAAGCCTGCGACCAATTCTCGACGATTTCGAGCTTGGCGTTGACACCGACTGCCTGCCACATGGCTTGGATGGCCTGCATGACAGTCTCGCCATTGACGTAATAATTGGCCAGCACCCGAAGCGTTACAGGCGCGCCCGAGTATCCTGCTTCCTTGAGCAATTTCCGCGCGCGATCGGGATCAAACTTAAATCCTTGCCGGCTTTGATCGTACAACGCACCAAGGGCGGGTAGTTGGAACTGGTTCTCGACGTTGGTCTTTCCATTCCAAATTGATTGGACGATCGCGTCGCGATCTATTGAGAGCGCTAGAGCTTGGCGAACTCGTTTGTCCGCAACGACCGGTTCGGTGGCCACCATCCAGAGCTGTTGCATTTGATCCAATAGGGATGGCAACACGTGGAGGTCGGTGGTTGCCTCGATCGTCGCGAACTGGTCGGGCGTGATCTGCGTAATCAGATCGAATTCGCCACTGACCAGTCCGGCCACGCGGGCTGCGGTCTCAGGCACCTCCCGAAAGGTGATCGTGTTGAAGCTCGGGCGCCCGCCAAAATAGTCGTCGAAAGCGGAAAATTTGATATGGTCGCCGTCTTTCCATTCGACGAATTTTAGGGGTCCCGTACCGATCGGTGCTCGTTTGAACGCCGCTTGCCCCTTTGTCGTATATGCGCGCTTGTTGACGATCGCCGCAGAATAATGCGCTAACTTCAACTCGATTGTCGGATCGGTCTCGCAGCTTACAATTCGCACCTTATAGCGGGAAACGACTTCGGCAGGCTTCCAGCATCCAAAAAACGCTTTGGCCGACGGGAGCATTGCACTCTCGCCAAAGATTCGCTCCGAGGAAAAGGTGAAGGCAACGTCATCGGAGGTGAACTCGTCTCCGTTGTGGAATTTTACGCCTTGCCGGAGATCAAGCTCGACAGTACGGCCGTCAATCCGTCTCCACGCCATCGCCAGCGCCGGAACGAGAATAGAACCCTTCGACGGATCGAGGCTCTCGGCTTTGTAGTCCCGCCTGATGAGGTTGTCGAAAACCGAACCGTAGACCCGCAATTCCGTGGCAAGCGGTGTATCGGCAGGGTCCATCTTCGACCCGAGGGAGTTCACAGCGATTGTGAGATTGGGGCGGTCTTGAGCGCTAGCCCCCGTTCCTAAGAGCGTAGCGGCAATTGCTAGGGCGCCAGCCAAAGCAGGTATGCGAGGAAGCCAAAATTGCATGACGAAATGCCTTTCTTAGTTGGCGTTCGAGGACGGGATCAACCCGCGCTAACGCCGGTCTGAGGAGCTTCAGCCGAGTGTCCGGCACTTGGGGGTGTTCGCTTTCGGCGTTTGTTGCCCGCCGGCCCAATCACGCCATGAGTAATCGCCCTGTTTCCTCGCCGAGGGACGCCAAGGGGAGGTGTGGGACAGTTCGCATGGCACCGTGGCGTGCCAAAAGTTCGGTAATGTCGTTGGGTACGATGCCGGGCGGTTCGGCGAGGGTGAATTCGAAGCCACCTGCGTCGTCTAACCAATAGTGGACGACGCCTGGTTTCAACAAAGCACGAAAAGATCGCGGCATCCGCAATATCTGCGCTGTACTCGGTGCCCAAACCATTGCGATCGAGCCAGTTACGAAACTGCGGTAGTGATGATTGTGGCCGGACGCTACGAGGCGGAGGTTGGCATCTCCAAGTGCGGCTAGTAGGCGGTTGCGGCCCTCCGGGACCACGCAAATATCAGGGGAACTATCCTCATCGAGCCTTTCCACGCACAGCGGCTTGTGAAGAAAAATGGCGAGTGGGCGGGTCCGGTCGCGCGATACGATGTCGAGTAACCAGTCATACTGGTCCTCCTCTCTTTGCACATTGCTGCCAAGGAGGAACGCATTGAGACCTATGAGGCGCCATGCGCCGAGCTCGCGGGTCCAGCGATCTGTGCCGAATACTCCTAAGTAGCGCTCGATCCGTTCGTGATTGACGTGTTGTCCTAGATAGGGGTTGGGGTTCAGGTCGCCAATATCGTGGTTTCCAGGCACGGCCGACCACGGAACAGTAATTCGATCCAACTGCGACCTAGCAAAGACGTGGTCTTCTAAGCAATCCGGATCGTCAAGCGCGTGATCTCCTGTCGATACAACCATATCGGGATTCTCGCGCGCAATATACGAAAGGCAAGACTCCCACCCGTGTTGATTGTACGCGCGGACCTCGCTGAGATGTAAATCGGAAACTTGGATAACATGATGCCGTGTCATATTCGTACTTAAGTCTTCGATCAGATACACCTGAAGCTCCCATGAAATACATGAGGCTTAAATAGGTAGGAACGTTTACAGGTTTGTGACGGTGGCAGGATTTTTTGCAGAGAAACTTCATGTGATGAGGTCGGGTCCCTGCGCTTCGAGGAGAGGGCTGAGCAAAGCGGCGATGGGACCGCACCTAGATCAATGCGGCACGAGAATTTACTTAGCCGGCGACGGCGCCTGTTGGGGAAGACCAGACCCATACTTTTCTGCTACAACACGTCGCGTATCGCGACCTTCTTCCATCTCTAGAGGAAGCTCTCCCTTCGGGATTTCTGTGCGAGAGACGTGCGACTGCATCGTTGTCGGGGACGGTGGGGTTAAGAACGCGCGGGCGGGTTTGAGGGAGGTCGCGGTCGTGCTGCAACCTGGCTACCCGGCGGCAACGTCGCCTCATCGTCTGCGCAGCCATCGGACTCGATGCCCAGGAACCGTCGGAATGAAGTTAGCTTCGGAGTGGGGAGAACCGGGTCAACGGTTGGGCTAGGCTGGCGCTGCAACCTATGTGAACGTGTGCATCGACCTGCCGTGAACTTGAGCAGCGAGGTGTCGGCGCCGATATCATTGCCCACGTAGCCAGCCCTATCGAGTGCGCAGCGACAATGAGATGGACTGGCGCGTGCGGTTGCCGCTCGAACGCTCCAACCTGCGTGGCGGATCGTTCAAAACCGGCCCACCCTACCGTGGGCCCGCCACGTGATCAGCGGGCCCTACACATAGCGCATTCACAAGGGCGGCCTACCAATCCAAAGCGCGGCGGTGTGACGACAATGACGCTCAGAGCTGCGTACACCGGGATCGGAATGAACCAAGACGGCGGCCGAGGAAAGGTCAGCCCAAACGACCTCGGCTGAGGTTGCCGATGGATCGATGATGCATCAACGCTATGCTTCGGGACATTTCGTTGCGCTGAATCATGAGCGCTTCGTCGCCACCTCGGCCAGGCTTCGCAACCATAAAGTCCGGCTGAGTCGCAAGAGCGATATGTGTCGAGACACGCGCAGATTGATCCGTCTCGTTATAGCTTCCCCCGAGAAAGGCACCCATTCTGTGTTCTTTGCAATAAAGGACTGCCTCGATCGTATTATTAATACCCCCGAGATCGGGCATTTTGATTTGCACGAAATCGCTTGCGTCGGCGGCGATTAGCGCTTTGATGTCGTCGAAGGTATTGCACCACTCATCCGCGATAATTGGAACGTTGATCCCTGCCGCTCGTAGTTGCACACGGATTTCGTGAAAAAGCGTGAGGTGTTCGTCGCGCGTCGCGCCGGTTACCGGTCCCTCGATAACTAAGTCGAAGGGCTTCGCTGCTTCGGAGGCGCGGCCAAGACACGCTACAATCGCCGACACGTTGTTGCTAAACAGATCGCCCAGAGTTCCGCCCATGTCGACAACTATGCGAGGTTGGTACCCCGGGTCTCCGATCGCCAGAATGCGCGACGCCACGTACCGGATGTACTCAAATAAATTCTCCGCGCCAGCGGTAAGTTGTTGCTGCGCATTTTGGTAGTACGAGTGCGGAAGCAGATCCACGCGTTTAAGTATCATGCGGTCGAGTTGCTTTGGGTCATCAAGTTCGCCAGTCGAAAGTATAGGTATTGGAGTAGTCGAAATACCTGTCTCGTATTCTCGTGCTACGACCTCCGCCATCGTCTCTCTTCCAATGAGCGATACAGCATGGAGAAGCGCCTGCGTGATCCCGTAACGCACCGCAATATGAAGTTTCGTGCCACGACTGTCGTGGGCATCAAATTCCTCTGCAACTGTTTTAAAGGAACTGATATCCCGACCTCTCAACATGCCAGCAACTTCACCATTTAAACGGTCCAGGTGCATGGAAGGGAGGAAAATGGGATCTCTGCCGTATACGCCTGAGTAGACCACGTCAGTGCAGTCACCGAATGCTACTTGGCCGTCTTCGAGTACTAATACCACCGAGATTGTCTTCGCTGGCTCGGCGATAGTGCTGAAATGTGGGGTCGCAACTGGTCCCTTATAAGTAAAGCCGTCGACAACGCGCCCCAACCGAACCGCCGCGAAATCGATGTGGAAATACGCAGATTGACCGGTTGGAAATATAACGTCGCTAATTTTCACGATAAGTCTCCCCTGTTCAAAGATGCAAATGCATACGAACTAACTTGGGGGATGTAGTTACCATCGGGCAGTCCTCCCCATGCAAACTTGAAACGCTGCAAGTGCTAGAAAAAACAAAATCGCTGAAGTCAGGAACGAAAGCTTTAGTCCATAAAATAGTAGGTCTGGCCCACCAGTCGCAACTATTCCGTAGACGGCAACCCCAATTGCGCCAGTTCCTTGCTTGGCAGTATTTAGGAAAGCACCTGCCGTGCCGGCCCGGTCGAGCGCTACGCTTCCCAAGAGAATGTCGGTCGCAGCCGGCGCTATCAGCCCCGCCATTCCCACTGGGATGAGCAGAAAGGCGACAATGCTCGGATCAACTAAGCTCTCCGACATGTAGAAATAAAGCACAAAGTACCCAATGCACGCGACCGTTAAGCCGGCGATTAGTGGTAGGCGCGGACCGAATACGCTGCCGAGCCAGCCACCTCCGATGCTCGCCAACACGAAGGCAAAGCTGAACGGCAGAAAAGCTAGCCCTGTTTCCGCGGGAGAATAATCGTGCTGTCGCTGGAAGTAGAGCGAAAGCACAAACACGACGCCATAGTAAGTTATATTTGTCACGCAACTAACGGCAATGGCGGCAGTGAACCCTGCTCGGCCAAAGAGATCCAAAGGCAATACGGATTCGCCTCGCCGCCGTCCCATAATAAGCGCGGACACGCCTGCTGTGACAGCTAGGAGAAGGAAGCCGACCACCAGCGGTTCCGTGAGGCCACGTCGCCCCGCCTCGATCGCAGCGGCGATGAAACCCAGGAGCGTGAGGGCTACAAATGTTTGTCCCACAAGATCGAACCGCGCCTTGGCATTTCTCGGTGTGGCGCGAATATAGCGAAGCGCGAAGAGGGCAGTTGCCAGACACAAAATACCCTCGGCCGCAAACGCATTCCGCCATCCAGCAATCGTCATGAGGTATCCGCCGACTACCGGGTTAAGCGCAACTGCCGCTCCGCCCACGGCCGTCCAGACTGCGATCGACCGTGCTCTGAGCCGAGGGTTTCCGTCACATTCCCTGGCAATGAGTGCAAGGGAACATGGGATAATGAGCGCTGACGCCATACCGGCTAGCGCTTGGGAGACGACGAGGGATGCGATAGTTGTGCCGGCCGCGGTGCCAAAAGAACCGAAGGCGAAAATGCCGACACCCCAAAGAAACGTTGGTCGCAACCCGAGACGATCGCACAGCGTACCCCCCGATAGAAGAAGGGCTGCGAACGCGAGCATATATGCGTTCACGATCCACTGCAGTGAAGAGACGTCTGCACCAAACTCAATCTGGATCCGATAAATAGCAAGATTCAGAATCGCTGTATTGCACTGGACAATGACATGGCCCAAGCATGTGACTATTAGAGTGTTTTGTATTGTCATGTGATGAGTTCCGGCCGCGGCCATCCCACTCTCCTTAGACTTCGGATCGGACACATAAAATCGATCGCCCTAAATGAAGCAGGGACGCTAATCTTAGTGCGACTTATCGAATAGGTTACGAACGAGTGGAAATGATCGGCTGGCCGCCCGGTCCGCTCGCCGCGCAATCTGCCTAAACTGCTTCGACTGTCCAACTGTGAGTGTTGTAAGATAAATTCAGGTTCGGACGATCTCCGATAAGTTCGTCAATCGCGCAAATGATATTCGTCCATCGTTCTGGCCCGGCTTGGCTCTGAATATCGAAGGACAAGCGGAACATGTTCAGATATTGGTCCCTAGTTGTTAGCTCACTGTGCCAGCCTTCGACGTGTATGCATTGGGAAAGTGAGGTATCGCTCGTCAATATTTGGGAGAGGCGTGGGAACAATTCCTCTATATCTTCGTATACGCGGCGAATTCCGGGAACCATGCTTCTGACGATCCCGTCGACCTCGCGTTGGAAGGGGTCGTTGGCAAGGTCGCGCAGGCACCAAATCGCCGTGAACTGCCCGCCCGGCCGCAGGATCCTCCGTATCTCCCGCAAGGCGCACTTGTGATCCGTCCAATGAAATGCATCGCCCATCCAGGTCCAGTCGACACAGGCGTCGGGAAGGCCGGTCGCCTCCGCAGTGCCCGCCTGCCAGGAAACCTCCTGTGCGGCTCCAACCGCGTTCGTTCCCACATCGCGCATTTCATCGCTCGGTTCTATCGCAAGCCCACGCCAGCCCGCCCACGCAATCATGTTGGTTAGGGTCCCGGTGCCCGCACCGATATCTGCAAAAGTTCCGTTTGGTGCCCCTCTCGCGGCTCGCAGGAGATCGATGACTTCGCGCGAGTACAAGTACCTGAAGAGGTACGCTGGCGCGACGCGCGAGAAGTCATTCGATGTCTTTCCGAGTAAAGGGCGCATTGTGTAACTCCGATATGGATTTATCACTCATCGTATACGTGAGTGTTCCAATTTGTTTGAGCGGCGGTTGGAACTCTATTGAACTGAACGGCTATGCCGCCGGCGTTCTGTGGAAAACTCCGCGGGAGATAGTCCGTGGCCCTTCCAAAATCCGGCGCGCTAAGCGTCTCAGCCCAGGCGGCGATCTCTTTGAGCATAGGCGTCTCAACGTTCAGTCGATGCGCGATTGCCACGAGCAGTGACAGTCCGAAATGGGTGTCCTCGTAGAAAATTCGATGAGAAAAATCGATTCCAAATCCAATCCCATTGCTAGCGCGGACTAGCGGAACCATTCCCTTGAATGCTCGATTCGTTTTGAAGATGGCGTGAAGGCTCGAGCCGTCGGCTATAAAGTCTTGATAGTTTCGGAGAAGATCGTCACGCAGCGGCGTCAAGGATGCAAGATCGCACCCGTGTTCGACTCTCACCCTTTCGATCAGCCGATACTGCTCGGCAGCACATTCTTCAATATAGGCTGCGCCAAGTTCGGTCAGGTCGCGCCACCAGCCGTGGTGGCCAGTGAAGTTGGCGTCCGGGTTATCCGAATGCGGGCCGATAAGACCGTAGAGGGCCGGCATGTGCAGCACCGGGTTGCCGAACGCCAGTGTGAGTTCGAGAAAACTGCTGGCGACGATAAAATCAACCCGGAAAAGATGCTCCAGTATGTGCTTTAGCTCATCAACCTGGTCGCCTGGGCCCGGTTTGTGACAAGCGAATACGTGGGTCCTCGGGCCGCCACCGGCAGCTACGGAAACGCCAGGCACCAAATTGTATGCTGTGTACGGCGCATCTTTGGTTCCCCAGATCACGACGTTCGGTGGCAACATGCTATCGGCTAGCCAATCGAAACCGGCATTGCCCGGAATGGCCCCGACAAAGACGGGATGATGCCGGTCAACGAAGGGGGCTATCGACGCAAGGATGAGCGCCCTTACATGAGCCGGAACAGCCAAGATTACAACGTCCGCGCCGACAATCGTGTCGCGAGGACTGTTCGAAATATTCTGCGGGCGACCTCGACACTCGCTTCCATCGGGAAGGACCGCCAAAAATCCTTTGGGCGGCATGGCGGCGCAGAGCTCAGTTGCTTTTCGAGTGTAAACCGAAATCTCCACGCCCGTGACATGCGAAAACAGGGCGGCATAGAGGTGCGCTGTTCGTCCGCCGCCGCAAATACACACCTTTAACGTTCGCATAGATGTTTCCTACAAATTGATCACTCAGCGTCTGTTCTTCAATAAAGATCGCATGCCTGGTGAGCGGGTTTCCGGCAGAAAGTCTCTATGAGACCTCGTCGCGCCTGCCGGCAATCGCTGCTGCCGTCTCCACTAGGCCGTCGACGAGGCGCTGATTGTCAGCTGCGCGACGCGCAGCGATTCGCAGATAGCGACCGCCCTCGCCCATCGTTTTTCCGCTGTTGTGCCGAACAAGAATGCGATGCCGCTCGAGGAGTGCATCGGCCAGAGCCGGTCCGTCCGGCCATTCGTCCGGAGTACGGCACAGCGCGAAGTTAGCGTGAGGCGGAATGACGATCATTCCTGGGATCGAGGAGAGCAGCCCAAATAAATTGTCGCGGTCGGCTCGAACCTGTTTCCAACTCGCCTCTGCTTCCGAGCGGAGGGAGCCGATGCGGCTGAGGAAGAATTCTGCAAGCGAATTCACATTCCAGATCGGAAGAAATTCTCGCAGCCTCTCCGCAAAGGCAGTGTTTGATGAGAGGACATAACCAACACGCAGACCGCAGGAACCATAGATTTTTCCAAGACTCTTTAAAACCACGACGTTACTGAGAGCATCCAAGTCAGATTCTAAACTTTCGTGATGGCCCAGATCTGCAAACTCGACGAACGACTCGTCCAGAAGAAGCATTTTGCCGCGCTCTCCGAGGCGTGTCGCCAATTTGACCAGCTTTTCCTTTCCGACAACTCTTGACGTCGGATTGTTCGGAGAGATTACAATTGCCGCATCAACGTCGGTCTTCTCGACGAAGCTCGCGAATTCGTCGACGTCGAGATCGAACGACGGAGCACTGAGGGGAAATCGGACCAGGCGACCGGGAAGCGCAGTGTATTCGTAGGGGTTAAACGAAGGTGTAGGAACGGCGATCCGAAGACCAAGCCCTCTGAGAAGCACCGGAATGATCTCGGCAACACCGTTGCACACCACGAGTCGATTGGGGTCCTGTTCGATGAGCTCCCCAATCTGCTTTGCGATCTGTTGATGCGGCGACGGGTAGCTGCCAAGCAATTTTGGAAGAGCGACCCGAAGCTCTTCGAGGAGCGTACTTGGCGGGAAATAGTTATTTACCAAGAGAACATGGTCCGCCAGGTCATGTTGCCAATATCCGCCGGGCAAATCATTTACCAGACGACTACCTGCGGTAGACGTATTCCCAGCAAATGGGTGAAGAGCAGTTGATACGTTTGCGCCAGCGGTCATGAGAAGGTCCTATCCGTTCGTTTTGATGTCCGCGATTGCCGCGCGGCTGACCTATCCGATTGCGCGAATAACGAGACTGGCCGAGGCAATGACCGAGAATAGTGCGATGGCCGTGTACATGAGCCCGTTCGGAGCTTTCACCCGTATCGAGGCGACATGTAACGCTGCAAGTAGTAGGAAGCTTAGGTTTACGATGACCACAAAATTACCTGGGGGAATAATGGGCCGTAGAAGAAAGAGAAGCGCTAGCGCCGGGATATCGTAGGACAGCGGCACTCCCAGGAAGCGACCGTCGTTCGATAGTCCAAAATTGGCAAAATAACTGAGCCTAATCGCGCCCGCTAGCAGCAATGCCGTGCCAGTCGCTAGCGAAAGGCTCGATGCTTGGCTGAGTTGGATGATAATGACGGCGGGCAACACGGCGCCGTAAATAATGTCCCCGAATCCGTCGAGGCTTTTTCCCATCTTTGCGATATTAGGTTCGCGGTTTTTCGTGCGTCCTGCCACGACGCCGTCAAGATGGTCAGCCAAGACTGCCCAAAGAGCTGCTCCAACAGCCAGGTCGAGGTGACCAGCCATGGCGAGGTAAAGGCTAAGTGCGGAGCAAAGGAGGCCGCCGGTGGTGATCGCGTTGGCCGGGTCGATTAGGTATTTAAGCACTGCGACTCCTCCGTCATCTCACATCATCAAACGTGGCGGCGAGCCAGTACTCGCGCCCGGCCAGCTCCGCCGCTCCGTTAGGGTTCTTGGAAGTAGCGATTGAAGCGATCGATATGCTCGTTCGTCCCGAAACGCGCCGGTTGGTGCGCGGCTATATTCGGGGCTGGCGAAAACAGATCCTCGGCAATTCGGAGGTCCGCCTCGCTGTCGATTTCGTACCAAGAGATCGTCGCAACGGGTCGCGCCGAGCTTCAGGCCCTTCTTTTCAATCAGATGCCCAAGCAGCTCTTCGGTGTAGGCCTTGGTCGCCCCCGACCCGATCAGGTCGTCGAGCACCGGTACAATCACCTTCCTCAAGGTCTCTCCCGAGAACCTTAGGAGGTTCATCGTCTTGAAAAGCGCCGGGCCGCCCGTCACCGATAAGTTGGCGGCGGTCTGCTTCATGCGGACCTCGGTGATGATTCCGTCGGGGCCGAGAACGACCGCGGAACCTTCCATCCTCTCATCGAATGGGGCGACATCGGCAGCATCGCTGGACGGATCTTCGCGAAGCCGGCCCAATGCGTCCTCTTCGAAGAAGACGTCGCCCCCCAGCAGATAGCTATCTCCCTGCAGCAGGGCCTCACGCGCCAACCACAGGGAGTAAGCGCTGCCGGTCTTATCGAACACCGAGGATTCGATGTAGTCGATCTCGAGCCCTCCAAATCTTCGGCCGCACGCGTATTGAATGGCGTCCTTGCGGTAGCCGACGACGATCGATACATCCCGGACGCCGATCGCTTCCAGATTGCGCAGCGCGTTGTGGAGGATCGAGACGCCGTGGACCTCGACGAGGGGCTTCGGCCGAAGATCGGTCAGCGGCCGTAGCCTCGTTCCGAAACCCGCTGCAAGAATCACGGCCATCTGTGGTACGCGAGACGTCGTCATTTTGAGCTGTCCTTCCTCTCTTTGCGTGCGGCAGCGCCGCCGTCGGCGGATCATTCCCAGGCGTTCAGAGTTTCAACGAGCTGTCCGAGACCGGCTTTGAGACGGTCGAGCGGAATCCCATAGGAGAGACGTAGGCCCAGTGGATCGCCGAAGGCCGTGCCCGACACCCCGGCGACACCTGCTCTCGAGAGAAGGGTGTGGACGACGTCATCGGCGTTTCGGGTCGCGCCATTCAAAATTGTTGGGCGCAGCAGGTCCGAAAGGTCGAGGTAGAAGTAGAATCCGCCTTGGGCCCGTGGCACCGGCACGCGCTCGAGAGACGAGAGAATTTTCAGGCCCTGCTGCCTCGCGCTTGCCAGCTGCGCGCGCAGCTGGTTCTCGTAACTGCCGTCACCCCGCTCGAGGTGGGCGAGCACCGTGTGCTGCGCGATCACATTCGGGTTTGATGTGGTGTGGGACTGCAGCGCCTTGACAGTGCTGATGAAGTCCCTTGGGCCGGCAAGGTAGCCGATCCGCCACCCGGTGAGCGCCAGGGTCTTGGAGAACACGTTGATGATCAACGTCCGCGAGCGGACCTCGGGCGCCACAGTAACAATGGAATGATGGATGTGGGTCGAATGCGTGAACGCCCCGTAGCATTCGTCGAAGATCACCCAGAAGTCGTGTTCGATCGCGAGCGCGGCGATGCCGGCCAGGGTTGCGCGGTCGTAGACCACCCCCGTGGGATTGCCTGGCGTGTTGACGATGATTGCGCGGGTCTTGCCTGTAATGGCACTCTTGAGGTCTTCCAGCCGCGGCACGAACCCGTTTCCTCGGGTATCGACGAAGACGGGCTTCGCGCCGGCGATCAGCACCTGGGCTGGGAAGGTCGTCCAGTAGGGAGCTGGAACGATGACCTCGTCGCCCGGGTTCAGCAGAACCATCGCGGTGTTGAACAGGGCCTGCTTGGCGCCGGTCGTCACGGCGATCTCGTCGGCCGTCCAGATCTGGCTGGTTTCCACCGAAACCTTGCGCGCCAAAGCGTCCCGCAATTCCGCCATCCCGACGGTGTCGGTATAGCGGTTGACGCCCTTGTTGATGGCATCGATGGCGCCGTCGCGGATAGTCGGGGCAAGGTCGCTCCAGATCTCGCCGGCGGTAAGATCGATGATCTCCTTTCCGGCATCGGCCGCCGCTTTTGCTGCAGCGCGGGCGGCGGCAGTGCCCGATGATCCAAACAAGGTTGTCCGTTGCGCCAGCATCTGCGCGTCCCTCCAGCAGCATTTTCTATGATTTCGTCGGCAGGCGTCGGTGTCAGGCGGAGCCGACCAGAGGCCCTTGAACCCGGCCCGCTCGGCGAGAGCGTCGTGAGCCTCCATGAGAAATGCGACCTCGTTGGAGAGCACCAGGTTCCGCAGAATCGCCGCGGGTGCCTTTTCATAATGGCCGTTCTTTGTATTCGGAGCCGTCGATGCAAGTCGTGTCATTGTCATCACCTTCATAAAGCTGACGTTCAATGACTTTGGTAAAGTAATCAAGTGGTATAAATAATATATTATCCTCTATATTATTCATGGAATCCTATATTCCAGAATATATCGCACGGAGCCAAGCGGTTACTCAATATAGGAGAGAATATAGAGGATCCTATATCCTAAAATATATCCTACATGCCTCCGAAACCCTGCTATGAGGCGGCCGAGAATCGCTGGAAATCCCCTCATCAGCGATGTGCACCCAACAGCAGAGGACGCGGGAAGGCGGCGGACGATAAGAATGGATGTGCGGAGAGGGCGTTGTCACGTTGTTTGAATGTGGCCACGTGAGGCCGACCCTGCGCTTTTCAGGCAGGCCGTGCACTCACGGCTTCCCACGCGGCCATTGCCTGGCGTCGATGGGTTCGAATTTGTGCTGCGGAGCGATTGGTCTGGGAAGGGACGAAGAGATTTCGGACGACGGAGAAGATCGACACGAAATGTTGCAATGAGCCAACCGACCGGAAACCCTGTCGCGTTCGCTCCCGTTTTCTCAACGGCAGGTGAGAATTCTCCGCCCGGTTGTTCAAGCCTTTATGCGAGCGGTGTTCCACGTTCGGCATGACCTGGCGTTTGGCCGCCCCGTAGGAGCGCAATTTGTCGGTGATCATACGCTTTGGCGGCATGCCCTGCTTCTTCAGAAGTCGCGTCAGCAGGCGCTTGGCCGCCTTGGTGTTACGGCGCGTCTGGACGATCTCGTCGAGCACATATCCGTCCTGATCAACCGCTCTCCACAACCAGCATTTCTGACCGTTGATGCGCACCACGACTTCATCGAGGTGCCAGACATCGCCTTTCGTCGGCGCCTTGCGGCGTATGCGGCGCGCATAATCAAGGCCATGCTTTCGGCACCATCGGCGGATGGTCTCGTAGGAAACGACGATCCCGCGATCGAGCAGCATTTCCTCGACATCGCGCAGGCTCAGATTAAAGCGAAAGTAGAGCCAGACAGCACGGGCTACGATTTCGATCGGATAGCGGTGGTTCTTGTAGGTCGGTGCACTCACGGTCATGGGTGCGCTGCTACCTCAATTTCCTTACCGCTCAATCAATGTGACAGTACCGGCGGGTCAGCTTCTTGATAAACCGGTGGTCCTGCTCAATCGTGTTGTTGAGGTATTTGACCTGCCGGATCTCGATCAGCCAGAACCATCCATACAACAGCAGCAGCCAGTTGATGTTTTGCAATCCTGCCAGGTTCGCGCCGCTCTTGTCGATGACGACCTTTTCGGGCCAGCCATTGGTCTTAATCGTGCGGGCGAAGAAAGCGCTGGCCGCGGCCTCATCGCGGTGCTCAGACAGCATGAAATCAAGGGTTTTGCCGAATTTGTCGACAGCCCGATAGAAATAGGTCCACTTGCCTTTGACCTGGATATAGGTCTCGTCCATCCGCCAGGAGCTGCTGGTTGCGGATTTGCGCCGCTGGGCCTGGGAGGCAATCAGGGGCGAATATTTCACGACCCATCTGTTCAGCGTCGCGTGGTCAACGGTAACGCCGCGCTCGGCCATAATCTCTTCCAGATCACAATAGGAGACCGCATATCTCACGTAGAAAAATACCGCGTATAAAATCACGTCTTTCGGGTAATGACTGCCTTTGAAATCGACCATGATCGGGAAACTCAATCTGCCTGCTCATCTTCAACCCGGATCTACGCCTACCATACTGGTTGCAAACCCGGTGAAAAGTTTTGCGACAGAACCAATTATGTCGCCGAATCCGTCGATGCCGGTTCGGTGTGCGCCCAGCCACCACGCCGTCCAGATGATCCGCGAGAACGGCCCACAAAGCCACCGCTATCGCTATTTCGATCTGGCGATTCAAAGCGAGATACAGAGAAATCGATGAGCACAGCAAACCGGCCGTGGTTATGGCATTGGCAGGATCGATGAGGTAGCGAAGCATGCTTTGTCTCCAGGCACAAACGGCTAACAGGCCATCTCACGTGTGATGAACATCGCCTCCGCGATGCGCAGATCAGCCTCGCAGTCGATCTCGTACCACCTGACATCATCGCATTTGGCAGCCGCGATCCGAAGACCCTCACGTTCGATAAGCTGCGACAGCAGCTCCTCGGTATAGGACGTCACGGCGCCACAGCCGATGAGATCGTTGAGATACGGAACGATGGTCTGCCGCAAATCTTCGCCGGCAAAACGGATGAGATTCATGGTCTTGAAAAGAGGCTGCGCTCCCTCGTTGAGATCCGACGCGGTTTGCTTCATCCTGACCTCGGAAATGTAGCCCTTGTCATTAAGAATGACCGCGGAACCTTCCATCGATCGCTCGAACGGCGCGACCGCAGCGACATTACCTGCATCGCATAGAGTCAGATTGCGGAGGGCGTCGAGTTCGAAAAACACATCGCCTTCCAGCAGGTAGGCATCGCCTGACAGCAAGGCATGGCGAGCCAACCAAAGCGAGTATGCGCTGCCGGTCTTGTCGAAGACCGTAGATTCGACATAGCTGATGTGGATGTTCCCAAACCAATTGCCGCAAGAATACTGGATGGCGTCCTTGCGGTAGCCGACAACGATGGTCACCTCCCCGACGCCAAGGGCTTCAAGGTTGTGCAAAGCGTTGTGAAGGATCGGGGTCCCGTTCACCTCGACCAAAGGCTTTGGCCGAAGATCGGTGAGCGGTCGAAGGCGAGAGCCCATGCCCGCAGCCAATATGACAGCTCTCGTTGGAGCATTCGTTGCCATAGCAGTTCCCCTCCTATTGTTGACACGGACGCGTCTTGCCGTCTTCCCAAGCGTTGAGAAACTTGACTAGCCGACCAAGGCCTGATTCCAGCTTGTCGGGCGGAACGCCGTAGGAAAGGCGAAGGCTGAACGGGTCGCCGAACGCGGTCCCGGAGACCGTCGCGACCCCCGCTTGTGCGATCAGTTCCCAAACCAGCATGTCCGCGTCGCGGTCGCCGATCACCAGCGTCCAGGGCTCCGGCGCCAGAATGCTTTTGAGGTCGAGATAGAAATAGAAGCCGCCCATTGCCGTCGGTGCCTGGATCCTGGACAGACCCGAAAGGACGCCAAGCCCGACCTGCCGCGCAGTTGAGAGCTGCGATCGAAGCAGTTGCTCATAGCTGCCGTCGCTGTTCTGGAGATGGTAAAGCACAGCGTGCTGGGCGATCACGTTAGGGTTTGATGTCGTGTGGGACTGGAGCGCGTTCACGGCACTGATAACGTAATCCGGACCCGCGAGATATCCGATCCTCCAGCCGGTCAACGCAAGCGATTTGCTGAAAGCGTTGACGATCAGTGTCCGAGACCGCACCTCCGGGAGGACCGATACGATCGAATGATGGGCTACGTCGGTGTGGATGAACTCGCCGTAGCATTCATCGAAGATGATCCAAAGGTCATGGTGGATCGCAAGCTGCCCGATGCCACGTAGTATTTCGGCGTCGTAGACGGTGCCCGTAGGATTGTTCGGCGTGTTGATCACGATCGCACGGGTCTGTGCGGTGAGTGCAGTTTCGATGTCCTCGATGCGAAGTGCGTAACCATTGGACCGAGTGTCTACATGGACAGATATACCGCCGGCGATCCGCACCTGAGCGGGAAATGTCGTCCAATAGGGCGCCGGGATGATGACCTCGTCGCCAGGATTGAGCAGCACCATGGCAGCATTGAAGAGAGCCTGTTTGGCGCCGGTTGTAACCGCGATCTCGTTGGCTGCCCACAACTGACCGGTCTCTGTCGAAACCTTCCTAGCTAGCGCTTCGCGCAATTCCATTATGCCCACCGTATCTGTGTAGCGGTTCACTCCCTGCCGGATTGCTTCGATCGCGCCCTCCCGAATTGTTGGAGCGAGATCAGCCCAGATCTCGCCGGCGGTCAGGTCGATGATCTCCTTGCCGGCATCGGAGGCTGCCTTCGCCGCGGCGCGCGCTGCAGCGGTCCGGGATGATTTGAAGAGACTCGTCCTGTGCGCAAGCATGTGCGCCTCCTGGCGATCGCGTGTTAAAGTCCTCCGCCGGCATGCCAGCGGCACAATTAGCCGTGCTTCGGTAGATATCGCTCTTCCGCCGCCGCGAGTTCCTCGTAACGCAGCAATCCGAATACTTCGTCGAGCGTCGCAACCTCCGGCTCGATGCCGGCGATGCTTTCCTCGGCGAAAATCCGGCTGCAAACCTCTCGCATGCCGGCCACGGCCGCGCGCATGGCGTGGTTGGCCCAGATGACGGTCGAGATGCCGGCCTCCCGATACGCCGAAACGGGTGTCCGGTAGTATTTCGTGGGCACGATCACAACCGGCATCTTGTTCTGCCACTGATCTGCGAACGCAAGAACCTCCGCGGGCTCGCTTTTCCGCGAATGAATAAGTATGGCGTCCGCCCCAGCTGCGGCATAAGCCTCCGCGCGTGCCAGTGCCTCATCGAGGCCGTGGCCGGCAATCAGGGCCTCGATCCGAGCGACCAAAACGAGATCACCACCGGTAGTGTCCTTCACCGCCTTGAGGCGTCCGGAGAACTCGCCGATTTCGGCCAGCGGATGCCGGTCGCCGACAAAGGAGTTCATCTTCGGAAAACCCTTGTCCTCGAGGCACACGCCCGCCGCGCCGCGCTGCAGCAGCTTTGCCGCGAGCAACCGTGCATTGTTGAAGTTACCGAAACCACTGTCGCCATCGACAAGGATTGGCAGATCACTTGCATGTGCCATGCGGCTGACGACCTCAACGACGTCGGTCCAACTCGCCTCGTTCGCATCGCGGTAGCCGAGGCTCGCCGAAATCGAGAGGCCGGACGCCCAAAGGCCGGCAAACCCGGCCTGGCGCGCTATGGCGGCCGAAAGGCCATCATGAGCTTCCATCAGAAAGGCGAGCTCGTTCGATTGGATCAAGGTGCGTAACGCTGCCGTGCGATCCTCGACAGTGCCGATGCTCTTCGGCACGTAGGGCGTAGCCTTTGATCCCTCGACCGAACCGCACTCTCCAATTGCGCCTTCGATCTCTACTCCCTGTGGCATCACTTCGGTTGTTGACGATTTCAGCATAGTCACGCCTCCTTCATAAGGAGACGTCTACTGAAAACACTATAGAAGCAAGTGGAGAACAAAATATAAGTTTGTATATATTAGTGCCAGATTCGCTATGCGCCAATAACTCGTTGATTATAAACCGTTAAAACAAAACTACGAAAGTATATGTGCACGTATATTTTTATTTATATTCCAGCTTGGCGGAGATGGGGTGGAAATCCCACCTCTGCTGTGGCAATGGCAGCCACGCTGCATGACGGGAGGAGTGATTGGAGCATCCTCGGAATAAAGAGGGCGCTTCTTCTGCCCTTTCGAAATCCCAGTTGACTGAGCCGGCTGGAGCGCCGAGGCGGCCGGCATTGCTCCACCACCTCCCCCTGAATTGGCGATCTCGCTCAGTTGCCGCTCAAAGGTCGCCGCATCTGCGGACGGAGCCGCGGGTGGGTATTGCCAAGTTGTTTGACCTTTCTGCGTGGGCTATTCGAGCTGGATGAATACCCCATATCAAATGCCGCGCCTGAAAGGCTTTCGCTTTGCCCGTGAAATCATTGCCTATGCGGTGTGGGCTGCGCTCAGCACCGCCGATGTGGAAGACCTGCTCGCCGAACGCGGTGTCATTGTCAGCCGGGAAGCAATCCGGCTTTGGGTCAATCGTTTCGGGCGGCATTTTGCAGATTGTGTTCGGCGAGATCGGCCTGCGCCTCGCGACAAGTGGCACGTCGACGAGGGTGTGCCGCGAGGTACCCACAGCAGTGTGGGAGCCGAGCTGCACGGAAGATGAGGGTATGGCCCCTCGAAACCGACCGTCAGGGGTAGGTTTCAAACCACTGCAAGCTGCGACGGTAAAGAGCCGTGGTGGTGAGCGTTGCAGAAAAGGCGGATCTCAATCCGTCAGGTGAGGTTTAGAGAGACGAGCGCAAGCGAACCGCTGATGACGTGTCGAAAAGTGCAAGATGATGTCGAAACCGGGAGGAATTCGTTAGCCCGGGACGAGTCTGGGGGGCGACCTGATTTCTGCCCAGGCGGCATCCGGCATGAAGGCGGCGTGACTCTTAACCAGGCTTTCGTGTGGAACGTGGGAACCTGTCGCTCCGATGTTAAGGGAGAAACCCAAGCAGGCGGTCCCTGTGAGGGTGAGATTACCGAAGCGGGGCACAGGGACGGAGCAGCCCGTAGTAGCGTTGAAGGCCCTGTAATGGGGCTGGAGCGAAGGGGTTGCGTTGTTCAGCTCTTGAGTGAGGACAACCGGCGACGGGAGGATCCTCGTGGATAGAGCAAAGCCGTATGCGATTCCGAAAAGGGAGGTGTGGGAAGCCTATAAGAGGGTTAGAGCCAACCAAGGAGCGGCTGGCATTGACGGCCAGACGATTGCGGACTTTGAGGCTGATCTTACGAACAACCTGTACAAGCTCTGGAATCGGCTGACGTCGGGCAGCTACTTTCCGCCGCCGGTGCTGCGGGTCGATATACCCAAGAGCGATGGGAAGACGCGTCCGCTGGGCATACCCACAGTCGCCGATCGCATTGCGCAGATGGTGGTCAAACGCCATCTGGAACCGACGGTGGAGCCTAAATTCCATCCGGATTCCTATGGGTATCGGCCCGGCAAATCGGCACTCGATGCGATCGGCGTGGCCCGGCAGCGATGCTGGCGTTACAACTGGGTTCTTGATCTCGATATCAAGGCTTTCTTCGATAGCATCGATCCGGACCTGCTGATGCGGGCTGTGCGCAAGCACACCGATTGCCCGTGGGCGCTTCTCTACATCGAGCGATGGCTAGAAGCGCCAGTGCAGATGCCGGACGGAAGTCTCGTCGCCAGAGAACGGGGAACGCCACAGGGCGGGGTGATCACTCCCTGAACGCAAAAGGTAACTTTACGTTCGAGCGGACAATTCCACTCGATCGTTCTCGTTCTGTACTTGATCTGCGTCTCAAAAGGTAATATTCATATGACGCATGCCGCGATCAACCGATGCGCAAAAAGCGGAACGCCTCAATACGGCCCATGGGTTGCTCGCGCGTGGGCTGAGTGTGACGGAGGCTGCCTTGTCCTTGTCGCGTCAATTCGCATTATCCCGGCGTCAAGCCTATCGGTACATCGAGGAGGCGCAGTCGATCGGCCGCCCGGTGCCGGTTGTCGAGCCGGTGACGGCGGTGACGTTCAAGCTTCCGCCGAGTTTGGTCGATGCTGTCCGGGCTCGGGCGGCGGCGGAAGGGACAACCATCAGCGATATGGTGAGTCGGGCGCTGCGAGCGTTTCTCGGCGAAGCTGGCGGCCATGGCTGACCGGCGCGGCCATGATCGCAGCGTCGAGTTCGAGCATAGCTTCGATCGTCTCCATGCCGTCAAACTGGAGCAGGTCTACGGGATTTTGGTCCCAGAGCAGGTGCGTGCCATCGGCACAGAGCCGTGCGTGAGGGGGAATAACGATGAAGGTCGCCGCGATCTACGCCAGGGTATCCTCCGAACAACAAAAGGAGGAGAACACGATCGCCAGCCAGACAGCAGCGCTGGTCGAGTTCGCGCACGAGCAGGGATACAGCGTCCCCGATGAGTGGGTGATCGAGGATGAGGGCTTCAGTGGCGCCAGCCTGTTACGGCCTGGTCTGGAGCGAATGCGCGATCTGGCTGCAGAGGGTCACTTCAGGCCATCCTGATCTACGCGCCGGACCGGCTGAGTCGCAAATATGCCTATCAGGTCCTGCTGACCGAGGAGTTTGCCCGTCATGGCGTGGAGACGATCTTCCTGAAGGCACCACATTCGGACACGCCGGAAGATCAGTTGATGCTGCAATTCCAGGGCATGATCGCCGAGTACGAGCGGGCACAGATTCTCGAACGATCCCGCCGTGGCAAGCGCCACCGCGCCAAGGCCGGGGAAGTCTCTGTGCTGTGCGGCGCGCCCTATGGTTATCGCTACATTCGCAAGACCAGCGATGCGCCGGCACGTTACGAGATCGACACCGCTGAATACGAGAAATATACGGTGGACGGCCTGAGCATCGGCGCGATCGCCCGGCTGTTGCGCGAGATGGGGCTGCCCACGCGCCGACGGGTGACCCGCTGGGAGCGCTCGGTCGTTTGGGCGATCCTGCGCAACCCGGCCTACAAGGGTACAGCCTGCTTTAACAAGACACAGGTCGGGGCGAGACAGAAGGTGACGAAGCCTTTCCGCTTGTCAGGGCGGGCGGTCCATGGGGAAAAGAGCAGTGGTCACGAACGGCCGCGCGATGAATGGATTGAGATACCGGTCCCGGCGATCGTCAGTGACGAGACATTCACGCTGGCGGCAGAGCGCCTGGCTGATAACAAGCGCTTCGCGCCCCGCCGGACCATCGAGCCCAGCATCGTCCAGGGATTGGTCTCTTGTCGTAAATGCGGCTATGCGTTGTCACGGACGTCGACTCGCAGTTCGGCGCGCAAAATCCACTACTACCGCTGCCTTGGCTCGGACGCATGGCGCCATCTTTGCGGGGCGGTGTGCGACAGCAAGCCGATCCGCCAGGATCTGCTCGATCAGATCGTGTGGCAGGAAGTCATCCGCCTGATTGAAGACCCGACACTCATCCAGGTCGAACTCGACCGGCGCCTTGATGCCGCCCGTGCGGCCGAACCGACGAAGCGGCGCCAGGAAGCACTCGAACGCGAACTGACACGGATAGGGAAAAGCAAGGAGCGCCTGCTCACGGCCTATCAAGAGGATCTCGTATCCCTCGACGAACTACGCCGCCGGATGCCGGAACTTCGTGCCCGCGAGCAATCCATGCACGCCGAACTGCAGGCGATCGTCGATCAAGCCGCCGACCGGATGTCGTTCCTACGCTTGGCCGAAACCTTGACCGCCTTCCTTCAGCGGCTGCGCGAGTCGGCGGGATCGCTGGACATTACCGAGCGCCAGAAAATCGTCCGACTCCTGGTCAAGGAAGTATTGGTCGACAACGATACCATCATGATCCGGCATTCGATCCCGTCACATCCCAAAATGCCACCCAGCGGCAGCGAGCCGCACTCAAGTGGCACATTGCCGACGGACGACAAAAGTTACCTTTTGCGTTCAGGGAGTGATCAGCCCCCTCTTGGCAAACCTCTTTCTTCACTATGCGTTTGACATGTGGATGTGTCGGAATTTCCCGGACATTCCGTTTGAGCGCTATGCTGACGACGCGATCTGTCATTGTCGGACCGAGGACCAGGCGATGGCGCTTCAGAAAGCTCTGGACGCGCGTTTTACTGACTGCGGGCTGACGCTTCATCCTGACAAGACTAAAATCGTCTACTGTAAGGATGAAAGTCGGCGAGGTACTCACCCGGTCTACAAGTTCGACTTTCTCGGCTACACTTTCCAGCCGAGACTGGTGAGCAAGAAGGCCGGGGGCATGAGTGTCTCATTCAGTCCCGCTGCCAGTCCAACGGCGCTCAAGGCGATCCGGGGCACGATCCGTAGTTGGTCCTTGCACCTTCGCAGTGACAAGGCTCTCGATGATCTGGCACGGATGTTCAACTCATACATCCGCGGCTGGATCAATTACTATGGTCGGTTCTGTCCTTCAGCTCTCCAACCTACGCTCTGGAGCATCGAACGATACTTGGCTCGATGGGCTACGGGAAAGTACAAGTCCTTGCGTAGGCACAAGCGGCGATCCCGACATTGGCTTTTGCGCATCGCGCAGCGCCAACCTCGGTTGTTCGCCCATTGGCCTCTGCTTCATGGATACGGTCGAACAATGGGAGCCGGATGATGCGAGAGTATCACGTCCGGTTCTGAGAGAGCGTGGGGGTGAAACTCCCCCGCGCCACTCGCCGTGTGGTGGCCATCAATGGCAAGAAGCAGTGGCTCTGGCGTGCCATCGATCAGGACGGCTTCGTCCTCGAAGTGCTGGTGCAAAGCCGCCGAAATGCCAAGGCGGCAAAGCGCCTGATGCGCAAGTTGCTGAAGGCTCAAGGGCGGACACCACGGGTCATGATCACCGACAAGCTCCGGTCCTATGATGCCGCCAGGCGCGACCTCATGCCCGGTGTCGAACACCGGTCGCACAAAGGCCTCAATAATCGAGCGGAAAATTCGCACCAGCCGACCCGACGACGCGAAAGGATCATGAAACGCTTCAAGTCGGCACGCCAGCTTCAGCGGTTCGTTTCCATCCATGATCCGATTGCCAACCTGTTCCACTTTCCCCGCAATACGCTGTCATCGGCTCAACATCGAGACCTGCGTAACGCCGCCATGCAAATCTGGAACAAAATCGCGTGTGTCGCCGCAGCCTGACAGCCGTCCCGGCCAGCTATCGCTGCATCAATCCGCTGATAACTTTACAGTGCCGGCGCGCCACCACCCGACGGCGTAGTCTCAAAATGGTGCCAGCCATCCGGGAGATCTTCTTCAAGCGGCAAATGAAAGTAGGTGCGGTGGAGATCATGATGCAGCCCGTCTCGCTCGAAAGTGCGATAGCTGTCGCCCAGGAGCCGAAACCCCGTTCGGTCCAACAGCCCGGTTTCCTCGCCGAATCCACGGCGGGCGGCATCAATCATCTGTTCCCCCACTTCAACTGTGCCTCCCGGCACTTGTATGGGAACTTCAGGAAAATCCGGTTCATCGAACACCAAAAGACCACGAGACGTGGTGCCGTAGACCAAGGCTTTCTCAATCAAAATGCCCCTCCATGCGGGATCAGCCTTAATCGACTGAAAAGTCAGAAATCTGATGACATCTGTAACAGCCGGGCCATTTCCCGGTGGGAACGGAGCACTGCCACCGGGACATTTGGCCCATGCCGATCGATAGATTGGATGAAGATCGGTGCGTATTTCTTCTCGAAATTCCAGATATAGGAAAGGAACTCCCGGTTTGGCAGCCGTTCAGGGCAACCCGGCGCCATGGCTGGTCGCACCGAACCATAGAAGCGGCCAACGCGTCTTGCCAGTCCAAACAAGGCGACACGCCGGGGAACACGCACCCACAGAACCAGATCAGTGTGCGCTAATCTGAGATCGAAAGACGATGCGCCGCTGCCGTCCATGACCCATCGGCTGCGCCGGGTCATTTCAGCGATGAGAGTCCTTTGCTCCTGACGGTCACGCTCTTTCCAGCCCGGCAACCATCTTACATCGCGATCGAGTGATTGGAATTCCAGATTAAACGAATTGGCGATCTTCTGGGAAAAAGTCGTCTTTCCCCCTCCAGAGCAACCGATTACGAGAACTCGATTGGCTCTTGCCAGTTTCGCCGCCGCTTCGCTTAAAGCCACGTATCGAGGCATCGCACGTATCCTTGTCGATCAGGCTTTTGGGGAAGCGGCTTCAATTAGCAGATGCCGAACCGGATCTCGCTGCACAAATTCCGCCTCTACGTGCTTCAGCACATGGCGCTGTCCTGCAAATGGCACCATCGCCAAGGCCGCCTCGAACGACACCCATCGAAATTCGCTGTGCTCGTGGTTGATCATCACCGCCGCATCTGCATCCACGAAGACCGGTAGCATGCTGATGGCATCACGATCGGCCTCATAGAATTGCTCGCATATATCTGCGGAATACAGGCGGCCACAGGTCAGACCCGTTTCTTCGCGAACTTCACGCAACGCCGCTTCCCATGCCTTTTCACCGTCTTCGATGCCGCCAGCTATCTGGCACCATTCACCAACCATCGACGCAGAAGCAGTACTTCGCATCGAGAGCCAACTTCGCGGATCAGGACGACCGACACAGCAAAGGAGCGGATGGGAATATCGGCCATGAATCTAGTTCTCCAAGTGGGATGCATCCGCCAAGCGGAGGACTGCACGGCTCCGCCAATAATCCTCCTGCCGAAGGTGGGTGATGCTGCCCGATTTTGCCGGAAAGCTGACAAAGCCAACAGCTTCGATCGGCATCATGATCCAGGCCGCGATGACGAAGGTGAGCGCAAAACCATGAGTGACGATGATCTGGGTTTCGCAGGGGCGTGATGCAATGCGATCTATGGATCGATAGACCCGCTCTGCGATTTCACGTCTGGTCTCACCGTCCTCGATTCCGCCTCGATGGTCCATCCTATCGTAGTCGGGAGCTGGGATCTGGCGTGCATCGAGCCATGCTTGCGGCATGCCACCAGCAGAACCATAGCTGAGTTCCCGGAGATCGCTGGTGGTTTCGATCGGGCAGAGAAAGCGGTCAGCGATAATTGCGGCAGTTTGCGAAGCCCGTAATAGATCGGAGCTGAAAATTTCCACGGGAGTGTCACCGATTGTTGCGGCCAACTGATCAGCTGTGACTCCCGCGTCAGCTTCACCTTGCGCGGTCAGGCCAGTATCGTACCAGCCTCCAACCTTGCTTTCGACGTGATGGATAGACTGAGTATGCGTGACAACAAATAGGTTCTTCATGGCAATTCGTTTTGAATTTCTGTCGCGATAATCCCGATCAAAGCGACGGTTTTGCAATCGAACTTTGCACCGTCGCAGAAGTCAACTTTTGCGACAAGGTTTCTTGCTTCGCTATGTCGTGCTGATGTCGCGCCCAAATGCGTTTCACCTGTGCCTCGCTACATCCAGTAAGTTTCGCAGTCCTGCTGATACTGTTGCCGCCAGACCGGAAGGCAATAATGCGTTCGTGTGTCACCAGGTCAGCTTGGCGTCCGGCATACTTCCCGCTCGCCTTTGCCAGTTCGATGCCCTGCCGCTGGCGCTCTCGGCGATCCTCGAAATCATCCCGAGCCATTTGCAGCGCGAGCTTCAGAAGCATCCCTTGGATCGACTCGAGCACGATCTTCGCGACGCCATCGGCACTTGCCGCTAAGTCGCTCAGATCCACGATACCGGGGACGGCAAGGCGCGCACCCTTATCGCGAATTGCTGCGATAAGCTTTTCAGCTTCAGGCAAAGGCAGACGGCTGACGGTCAATCTTCTCCGCAACGACAACCTCGCCCGGCTGAAGGTCGGAGATCAGCCGTAACAGCTCCGGCCGATCGGCGCGAGCACCGGATGCTTTCTCGCGGTAGACGCCGGCGATATAGTATCCGGCTTCCCTCGCCTCAACGATGATCGATTCCTGACGATCGAGATCCTGCCCTTGCGTGCTGACACGCAGATAAACACGAGCAATGCGCATTTCCCCTCCAGGACGGCTCAGCGCTTAGCTTACTGGCCTAGCTCAAAATTTGAAAGAGCGATCCTATTTCAACAGGCTTTAGTGGCCTATTTTATTGAGCCTATGCCGGCACAATATCTCCGATGGCGTGAACACAAGGCCAAGGTCGGCTACCACCCACGTCCGTTGAGGATAACCTTGGGGTGATTCGTAGCGCGTAACTTTACACGCTAAGGACGGGCATCTAGGCTCGAGGCAATGATTCGATAGTGGCCCACCACCATGAACACCACCAGACGTCCGTCTATGAAAACACCGCCTCATCCAGGCCAATTCGTGCGCTTCAAGATCATCGGGCCGCGTGGGCTGTCGGTGAAAGACGCGGCTTTTGCTTTGGGGATCCACCGGGTCGCGCTTTCCCGGTTCCTGAATGAACAGGCGGCGCTCTCGCCGGAAATGGCTATTCGCCTCGAAAAAGCTTTCGGGGCCGACATGGAATACTTGATGAGAATGCAAACTGAATACGATATCTCGCAGGCAAAACTAAAATTCACAAGCGTTAAAGTCGTCCAGAATTTCCAGTGCAATGAACAAAACAGAAGTAACTCTGAAACCCTCACGAGGGAATTTAGATCCCGCTTCATCGAAGCCAGTACAAATACAAACTCGGAAGACAAAAAGCCTGCGTAGGCTTTTGAAATACTAACGTGCAAATACAAAGCGGGGATCGAAATGGGTAAAACGGCGCTAAAAGTCGTAGCTGGCATGGACGTAAGCCTGAACAAACGAGCAAAGGCAGCGGGGTCGTCCAGCCAGAGGCCGCAAACCAAAGCCAATGCGGCTATGAACCCAAGCGTCATTGACGACGAAATTTTTCTATCTCCGATACTACAACGCAAGGCGTTTTACGCAGACGAACAGACGATAATTCTGAACATGGATGTATCCGATGCGCTTGAGCTGCTGGCGCAGACGGGAATGATGGTGAACTGCATTGTTACTTCACCACCGTTCTACGGACAGCGCGACTATGGCGTTGACGGGCAAATAGGCTTGGAGGAGCACCCCTCGGCCTTCATCGAAAAGCTTGTCGCCACACTTGACGGGTGCGACCCGATCTTAGCACCCAACGGCAGCATGTGGGTCAACATCGGCGATACCTATTGGAGCGGGAAGGGGGAGCATAAAAGCGGAGAGGCGAAACAAAACGCCCGCCGCTTCGGCATCCGTCCGCAGGACAAAAAAGGTGACGGCAAATGGTGCATACCAAAGCAGCTGCTGCTGATACCGCATCGCTTCGCGATCGCGATGCAGGACAACGGATGGACGGTCCGCAACGATAACGTATGGCTGAAACCAAACCCAATCCCCGATCAGGTGCGGGATCGGTGCTCGATTTCGCACGAGTACGTTTTCCACATCGTTAAAGAACGTTGGTACTACTTCAACAAGGAACCCGTAGGCCGTGTGACCGACTCTGGCTCGGTGCTGCCGCCGCTGGATACGTGGGAAGTACCGCCAGTTCGTGGACTACACCACGGCCACAAAGCCCGTTTCTCAGAAGAGCTCGTCCGCATTCCGATTCTCACGACTACACCTTCAAGAGGAGTCGTTCTCGATCCTTTTGCAGGGAGTGGCACGAGCCTCGTCTTCGCACGAAAGAATGGATTCCGGGCCATTGGAATCGATATCAAAAAAGACTTCTGCAAGATGATGGTGAAAAATCTTGAGAAGTTAGAGTGCGGAGCGATCTAGTGGCGACTTACCTTTCAGCAAAAAGGATTGAAAAAGCGATCCAGCAACTTGGTGATTCACGCGCCAAGAGAACGCCCCTGTTTGACTTTATGATCGTTAAACGCACGCTTGCCATAAAGGGCGCCAGTAGTGTTGCGATCGCCGAGTCAGAGCCGGCCTTTATCCAGGCGCTGGAGGAGATTGGCGCGGCCGGCCTGGGAGATGACGATCATTACTACTTCAACCCCCTCGCGCTGCTGGAAGCTGGGAAAACTGGCTATAGGCCACAACGCTACCGTTCTAACGGCACGAACTCGACGATATCCGGTACCCCGTGGCGGGGAATAATTGACCTCAGCGACGAAAAGCCTCGCAAGGCCAGTCTTGCCCCGGGATACGATGCGCGGCTTCCCAAGCTGGTGCTATCCACGGACAAGCGGAAGCTTCTGCCGAACCTTACGGAGGCAGCCGTTTGTTTCTGGCGGGGCCAAGAACTCGATCCCTTGCTTGTCGAACTTTCGACCGACGCCGATCGCCTAAAGCGTTTGACGGATGAATTCGTAGCCAAAGTGGGCCTCACATCCGGCGAGATTAGCGCGGTTTTCGATAGTGCTGTGGACGCCAGTGGCACAGATGATGGAGGTCCCTTTGTAACGGCTCCACCCAGCCCGCAGGACTACCTGCCCGCCAAAACGCTGGCTGCAGGCGAGACCAAGGAGGAAAACCTATCAGAGGTTTCGTTCGGACTTGTCGCCGCGCTCGCAGCCAAGAATTTTGCGATTCTCACCGGCCCTTCTGGCACAGGCAAATCCCGCGCGGCGCTCAAACTCGCCGAGGGCTTGCAGCGCCACTATGCTGGCCAAGTTGAAGGTTCGATTTTCGAGTTAGTCGCTGTGGGACCGGACTGGACTTCACCGAAACGGCTTCTCGGTTTTCGCACCCCGTTCGGGAAGGAGCGGAAGCTTCCGGACGGCACATCGTCGCACGAGAGCTACGAGATTACGGACACTATCCGGCTTATCCTTCGTGCCAGTCATTCAGACGCGGCAGACATTCCGCATTTCCTCATCTTCGACGAGATGAATCTGTCCCATGTGGAGCGGTACTTCGCGCCCTTTCTGTCGCTAATTGAGGCCGCCAGCATTCTAGATGCAGAGAGCGGTATTTCGCTTATCGGCACGGACGATCTGAAGCTCATCGCCGCAGTCCTAGAAGCGGATAGCCCGGGCTGTCGAGAAGCGGCAGCAGCGACAGCCATGCTCGCAGAGGGGCGAGATTTTATACTGCCGGCGAACCTGTTCTTTGTTGGAACCGTCAACGTTGACGAAACAACCTATATGTTTTCCCCGAAGGTTTTGGACCGCGCGCATGTGATTGAGTTGGATGCGGAGCGTCCCAGCGGCTACCTCCTCGCTGCGAGCCGAACCGAACCGGGCGGTACCATCAACGTCGGTCAAGCTGACATTGCATTGAAACGGGGTATCGAGGCGCGCGAAACCCAAAAATATGCGGTGAGTAATCCCGCCACGATCTTGGATAACTTAACACATGCAGGGTTCACAGCAGCCGAACTGGAGCCTGTTCGCGACGGTCTGGTGGTAGCTCTTGACGGAACTTATGACCTTATTTCGCCCGTTGGTTTTTCATTCGGTTATCGAATCTCTAAGGAGGTATTCATCTACATTGCAGAGTGGATGACTAACCGCCTGGCAGGTGGCGCCGATAAGGCGACGGTTCTGGCCAGCTGGCAGAATGCACTGGACCAAGCACTCTTGCAAAAAGTTCTGCCCAAGATTCATGGAAATCGGCGTACCTTGGGTGACAGTCTGCGTGCGCTCTCGGCGTTCTACGCGGGCAATGATGCAAGCTCGACCCCCAGCGCCAGCTACACGTTGGGGCTTGGGACTAAGGTAGAGATACCCGCTGCGCAAAAGCTGACGATCGCTGGTGCGGCCGATCAACTCCCTCGCTCCCGGCGAAAGTTGGATGCCATGCATGATCGTTTGCATGCGACCGGTTATGTGTCGTTCGTAAGCTGACGCAATGACCGTTCCTCTCCACAGAGTTCGCTTCTCATGGGGACCCAAAACCCATCTCGAAATAGAATGGTCGAAAGGGCGCGGCCGGGAGATTCCTGACCTTCCCGACGTACCGCTCCTCGTTTTTGCGGAGGAAGAAGTCGATCCCGACGACCATGCCGCGCGGGGCATCCCGCCAATATGCTGGCGGGGGGATACTCCTGTCCTGTTTGAGCGGTTTCAGCTCAGAGAGAACACCGAATATCTCATCGATGTGACGCTCCCGAAAACCATGGGCGAGCTTCTGACGAATAGCCCACGCCCGAAAGGTTGGCCGTTCAGAGAAAGGCTGGCGACAGTTTTTAGAAGCGATCCGCCTCGCCGATGGCGGGAAAATGCCGACGGAAGCACAACGATTTCGGGGTTGCTGAGGCTACGGAGCCATGCAGGCATCCTGGACCTAAGCCTAGCGGAAAATGTGCCGCTGATCGCCGAGGTCGTTTGTCGCAAAATTGGATATCTTGACGAGTTTCGGGCTTTGCTGGACGAGGTAGCGGAGGAGTTCTCCGAGCTCCTCCTTCAATACGATAGCCCCGTGAGCGCATCGTTCAATCTGGCGGACGTGACGCCGGAAACGGAAGCGGCGCTTCTGTTTCAACTGCGTCATACGATGGCAGAACGGAACCTTCCGGTTGCACTGGATGAGATCCGGCGCTCCTTTCATACCCGCTTGGATCAGTGGCGGGGGACAGAGGATATCGGGTCTGTGCAGGAACCCGATATTCCGGCTTTTATCGAGGAATTCGAGCCATCCGTTGTTGTGAAAGGCGGGCCCCTTGCTCAGCTTTTCCGGGGATACAGCCCCCGCGAATTCCCGGTGATTGAAGCACGGGAAACCATTGACACTGCAGAGAACCGTTACGTCAAATTCTTTCTTGAGGAGCTACAGCTTATCGCCCAGCGGCTCGCAGGCAGCCTGTCGCGCAACGGAAGAACCGCTTCTCTCCGCGAAGTTGAAGACTGGATACATACCCTCGATGAAGAGATGTCTTCCGGGCAGTGGCGAAGGATAGGCAATTTCCGAAGCTTTCCCTCGAATTCGCAGGTACTTCAGAAGCGTCGAGGGTATCGTGAAATTCTAAAGCTCGATCTTTCCTTGAGGATGAGCCTTGAGCTGCCTTGGAAGCGTGCGGAGCACCTGGCGGACGGATTGATCGGCGACATCCGTCCTGTGAGCGAGCTGTATGAATACTGGTGTTTCTTCCTTCTGCGGCGCACTTTGGCAGAACTTGCGGAAGCGGAATTGCCGAGCGACGGATCGCTAATCGATACAGCAGACGGCGGTTTACAGGTGCGCCTTCTCCGGGGCAAGCGCAGCCGGGTCAGCTACCTGTATCGACGGGACGCAACCCGCTCCCTCGAAATGAACCTGTTCTACAACCGTACTTTCCCGCGTCCGACTCGTGATCTCTCGATATGGTACGGCAGCTATACAGCCAAGTTCGACCCTGACTACAGCATCGAGATCATTGTCGAGGGGGAAGGTATCTCGCAGAGGCATTGGCTCCATTTTGACGCCAAATACCGGCTCGACTCTGTGGATCTCGGGGCGCTGTCCGCGATCGAGGAATTGCCTGATGAAGTTGAGGATGCCGACTATGAAAAGGAACTCGCCCGTGTCCACCGGCAGGACGACCTTTTCAAGATGCATACCTACCGGGATGGAATTCTCAGCAGTCGCGGTGCCTATATCCTCTTTCCTGGAGATGGAACGTCAACCAGGCTTGCCGGTAAGCGAAAGAACCTCTTTGTGCGGCACCCATCAGCCTTCACCGGAAGCCCCGAGTATCTATTTCCTAGCGTTGGGGCATTTGACCTTTGCCCGGGCAGGGATGGCGTTCAGCGACCGCTAATCAGGGAGTTCCTGAGGCAAGTCCTTGATGCTGTCTTCATGGGCACCCCTTATCAAGAGGAGGTTGGCCTGCTTTAAGGGGTGTATACCTTCGCGAGAATCAGCTGCAATCGCTCAGTATGAGAGCCGTCGTACAGCCGTGAACGGCATAGGTGTCTTGTCTTCCCAGTTCTGCCCGACGATCTTAGTCTGACGAAGAGCCGAATACGCGATGGCGCCATTTGCCTCGAGTTCAGTCAGCATGACACCCATCTCATTGTTGAAGGCTAACTTGTCGGCAAATGAAGCTTCGTGACGGATATCCTGAACATCTCTGAGATAATCGAAGAGCGCCGCTGCCGTCTGCTTGGCGTCTTGGCTCAGCTCGTCCTCCATATGGAGCAACAACCCCGTCGAGATGTCTGCGAGCCCGAGGGCATCGCCGCTTTGGACACGGGTTACAGGCAGGCGCATATGATCCGGAAACTGTTTCTCCATCGACTCCGGGCTCGTGCCGTTTATCTCTCCGAGGATCTTATGGACCGACGTAATGAAGTCGGGGGTATCGAATATGTCGGGGTTCTCATAACCAAGGCCGCGCGCAAGTGCCCGACGGGTAGTAACGCTGGCTGCGTTGCCGGCTTCCACGCGCTGGATCGTTCTTACGTCCAGACCGGCGTTTTCCGCGACGGCCTCCTGTGACCAATTAAACGTTTCGCGGATGCATTTAACCCAGAATCCGAGAACTTTCGGATCCAGCCTCGTCGCGTTGATTGTCATGTAAGGAAGCCTTTCGATTGTGTGATTTAAGGCCACCATAGCTTCTGTCCCGATGCCGCAACACGACACCACTACGACAGTTGCCCGACTGATGCTATGAAATCTGAAACTCGGGTTATGCGACGAGGCATTGTCTGCAGGATTGCGGGCAAGCTCGCGCGAGAGCGGGTTAAGGACAGTCACGGACGTTCTTACGTCTGCTTGAGACGCATCAAGGAGGCTTGACTGGGCATTCGCATTTGCTCACAGTAGCAGTGGCCTTAGCGCACAGGCCGGTGTGCCCACCCATGCGAAGCAATGACAGTGCGTCGATTCTGGTCAACTTTGAACCGGTCCCGATTGGGCGGATTTGACTAGCAGTGGGCACATGGTCGGATCCGTGTCTTTCAGGAATTGGATCATGGCTACGGCAGAATCCCTCGACTTCATCAGGGCCCTTTCGAAGAAGCTCGCACGCGCGCGACGTATTAAGCAATTCGTTGCTCTCGACGAGACTGCCCAGCAAATGGGCTATCCACACTGGAACGCTCTAACGTCAGCTCACAAGAAGGGGTGGCGACCGAGTTTGGCGCAGATCGACGTAATAAGGGCGATCGTCGACGCCGTGAACCCTCTAAAAGCCCAAGAATCTGCCACCGCGGGTTTGGACGCACTTTGCTCCGTGCCAGGTACTACGATAGTTGCCTCGATCGCCAGAGATCCCGCTGACCCCTTCTCGGCCGACGAGATACTGGGCGAACTCGATGGCCACAAATTTAGTCTCAGCGTCGACTGTGACGATGTGTTCATGCAAGGCCGCGGATGGCGGGTAGTTGTTCCCGAGGCGCCGTCAGCGACACCCGAAACCAGTGTTACCGATAGGCGGATTAAGTCGAACCCAATCCTGAACGAGGGCTTTGTAGAAAAGGCCCTCAGGGTAGCCCAGATCCGCGCTGAGCAGGTGCGCGCCCGGATTGCATCGGACTGGCCCCGCCGATCAACGGTGCCTGACGCCAATGGAAAAGTGCAGCACCCGTTATTCGAGTCATGTTCCGATCGGTGGTTCTGCTTCCATTGCGATCAGGTAATTACCGGGACACAGATCTCCAAAAACCTTTGGCACTGCCCCGCCTGCAGCGCCTCGCCGATCGACATCCAACCAGCGGATGAACGGGTGGCCTGGCACAATGAGGGGTGTGTCGAAGCTCAATGAAGCTTGGCACTTAGGCCGTGGTAGCGTCGGTTTCCGTCGCCGCTGCCGCGGCCCAAAACGCTCGCTTCGCCACCGCCGATAAAGTCGGCAGCACTGTGGTCTGAGCACATCATTGTGCAGTCGGCATAAGAAGGGGACTCAGGAGACCGATGCGAGCCAATCGCGAGGGTCTTCCAAGACGGAATTCATCTCATTGGCGTTCAGAGTGCCCCGTGTGGCGATCAGGTAAGCCGCCATATAGGTGAGCTTTTGCCTTGATTCCCGATTGGTCCGCGGCAAGTAATTGACGATCGCCAGCCGGCCAACTTCTTCGTCTCGCGCGACGTCCAACAGTCCTTTTGCATCGGCGACGCTCGCAACGCCACCAACTGTCCTGCGTTCATCCAATACGCGAATGGCATCCGCAGCCGCCATTTGCGCCGCGATATGCCGATCCATCAACTCACCAAGGGAAACCGCAGTTTCCGCGCTATTCTCTTCTTTGTGTCCGGTCCCACCCGAAGGCCTCACGATTTCCACATTAGAAATACCAGTCAAAGCCGTGCAAAAGCCTGAAGAAAAGTATCCCCTACTACGGGACCGAAGCGAATCCGAAATTAACATCCCAAAACCCACCTGTTGTCCGCACCAATTTGAAGGCGCCACTACGTTGCATTTAAACGCATTGATTGAGGACGAAGGCACGATAGGGTAAGAAATCAAACGAAACCAAACGAAACCAGAGCTCGCAAGCCCTTGTTAAAAAATGGAAAGTTTTTTCTCCCTCCGCCGAAGGACGGGAGCGATTTCAAAGAATTATTCAAGCGATTAGCCGTGGCGGGAGCAGGGCGACCATTGGGCAGCGATGGTTTTCCTGCAGGGCCATGGACGCCCGAGCTTCTTGCAGAGGCGATTTCACATATAGATTCCAACCGGATTGGGGTCGATCTTCGAACGGTGCAGCTTTGGTTTCAAGAAAACGAGAAGGGGATTAGCACTGCCAACATTCGTTGGCTGGCAAGGATTTTTGGGTGCGATGATCCGGTGGCAACCAGCGAATGGCAGATGGAGCTTGGTGCGGCGCAATCTCGGTTAACGGCCAAGAGACGAGATTTGAAGAAATCAGGGGCCGGCGCTGCGCTCGCGGTTCCAGAAATGTCATGGACTGCAACCGTGGAGGATGACACAGAGTCCCGGGCAGAGCTGGCCATAGAGAGTGATGCCAAGTGGCCGAATCGGCGTTTCAGTTTGGCAATGAGATCGGAAGCGCTTTTTACCCGCGGATCTCCCTTGAATTTGCCGGCGTCGGTATTTGCCGGTGCCACCGCTCTTGGCTTTTTGTCGTACATCACGGGTATTCACAGCGCCACTTACGTCCGGGCGGATGGCGTCGTGAAGCAGGTTGGGTTTCTTTGGGCACCGAATTGGACATTCCTCTTCATGGTGCTTCTACCACTGTTTCTTGCGATCGTAACAGAGCTGTTGGTCTTCTGGAAATACGAAGCGCGCTTAAAGCTTATGGCCCAGGGCACCCGTATGAAAAGCGAAAATGCTTGGGCGCGAAACGTCGAAGCTTCTTCGTATACATATTGGGCGGTTTTCTTGATTTGTGTATTGTTCGCCGGTCTTTTTCAGTGGATCGGCGTGTGCTTGATCCCATTGATCAACGGTGGTGATGACTACGCGACGAGTTGGGGCACGTTGGCTATTGTGCGCCCTGAAGTTATATCGGTGCCAATGTCGATTGTGTTCACGGCTCTCGCATATCTATACATGTGCCTGTGCTTTTACCTGTTCTTCGCTGGTCTCATTTTGCTTCACACGGTGGTCCATGATCTTTGGAAAACTGGAGAGACAGCGAAGACCCGACCGGAGGTGGAATCTCGACACGAGCTCGATGAACTTGGCCTCAGGGTGATGCGCGGAATTTTTCGGTGCACTGTTTTGGGTGTTTTGGTCGCCATATGCATGAAGGCCCAAAGCTCTTACCTGACATCGAATGGAGAGAACATCGTGGACTGGTTGCTCGGCGATATGTCATCAGCGCTGTATGAGCATAAAGATGTTAGCAACGGGTTCAGCTATAGAATGCCGACACACTACAGCAGCCTTCTTGTCGCTATTTCAACCTGTGTTGTCTTTCTCATTGCTACCATCCGTTTAAGCGCGGGCCGTCGATATCCTATGCTTTTGTGGAAGATGTCGGCGGTTGTAGGGTTGCTCGTTGCTGCCTACCTCCTGATCGGTGCATTTGCTGGCTTTTCGATCCTCTTGGGCATCGGAACGCTGCTCGGGATATACGGCCTCTGTGATCCAGGGTTCGGGCATAGCGAACGAGTGAGGTAGGAAATCAGAGTGTATCATAGTTGGCTTGATCGTTGGGATGAGCGGCGGGCGCGGCGCGGCGAAGAGGGGAAGGAGAGAACGGCCGTCGTCCTTGACGCGGAACGCGCCTTTCCAGGCGCCAAGAAGATAACAAGTCTCGAGGAGTTTTGTGTTCTTGCGGATCATGCAGTGGCTGATCCAGCCTTCTTCGATGAGCCGAGTGGGAGCGATCAAGGCTTTCAAAGGCAAGACGGGTGGCTGAAATTTTCATCGGGCATCTCAACTGACATTGAGGAGAACGATGTCGTCTGGGCGAAAATCACAGAAAGCGGGTCGTTTGATCAGGCATTGGTGATTTTTCACCACTGGAATGCGAGGTCCCGAAATCGACAGATTGCCAGCTTTTTCTCGAGGAACGGCATCACGGTCGTCGAGATTGCTATGCCCTATCACTTCGAGCGCAGCCGTCCTGGTTCCCTGCACGCCGATTACATGCTTAGCGCCAACCTTGGTCGAACGATCCAATCCGTAAGGCAGGCCGTATTGGATGGGCGAAAGGTCATTCGTTGGTTAAAGGGCGAAGGCTATCGAGACATTTCGGTTCTCGGTATGAGCTTGGGTTCCTGGGTCGCTGGATCGATCGCAGCGCTCGACCCAGCTGTGTCAAAAGTCTCGTTATTTCTGACGGCGGGGAGTCTGGCCGATATGGTATGGACGGGTCGCGCGACACGAGCGATACGCGACAGCCTTGAGGCTGAAATTGATCTTACCGGTCTCCGAAGGGCTTGGGGGCCGCTTAACCTGGAGAATTACGCGCATCGTCTGGCGCGACCGGATCTCGATCTTCACGTTGTGATAGCGAAGAGAGATAAAGTGGTGCTGCCAGAGCTGTCGGAGAGGTTCATACAGAGGCTGAAGGACGTCGGAGCTAGGCCAAATATCTTGGAATTAAACTGTGGTCACTATTCACTCGCCATGCCACCCTACATTTTGTTGGCCGGTCTGAGCTTGAAGCGGTTTCTATCGTGTACTGACAAGGCCCGGCGAACATGAGCTGGGCGTCGCGCGTCCGTTTAGGCCGCGGACTTTCATATGGATACTTTAAGCAAATGCTGTTGAAATAGACGGTATGGCAAAAGTCCCGCGTCCGCCTCGCTCGAAACCGCTCCTCACCGATGAGAGCGGCCAGCTCCAAAGTCGCCGTGTCCGGAAACGGAACCCGGCGCAACCCGCCCTGCCCTTCGATCCCATGCCGGATCGAGTGGAACCCGCCCTGGCTTTGCTGAAGCAACGTCCACCGGCAGAAGGGTACGCTTGGGAAGTCAAATGGGACGGGTATCGAATTCACGTCCACGTCGAGGCCGGTCGAATACGTGTTCTAACGAGAGGCGGATACGACTGGTCGCATCGCTTCCCGGCCATCGTGGACACTGCCAAGGAGTTGGGACCGGCGTCTATGATCCTTGATGGCGAGGCCTGCATGTTCGATGATCAGGGCCGCTCGGATTTCAACTTGTTGCAATCTAGCCTGGGCGCAGACGGCCGACGGAGCGGGAATCTCGTATCGCCCGCAATCATGATGACCTTCGACCTGCTCTATTTCGATGGCCACGATCTGCGAGGGCTCGAATACCACGCTCGCCGCCATCTGCTCGAAGACCTGCTGCAGGGCAAGGAAGGCGCTATCCGACTTTCCGAAGAGATCGACGCCGATCCTGTTGACCTTCTGGATCACGCCTGCAGGCTCGGACTGGAAGGGATCGTAGGGAAGAAACGCGACAGCGTATACCGATCAGGCAAAACGGGCGACTGGATCAAATGCAAATGCGTCCAGAGCGAAGCATTCCTCATCGTTGGGTATGAGCCCTCCGTGGGCTCTTTTGGAGGCTTCCGCTCTCTCCAGCTTGCGGCCTATCGCGGCGACGATCTGCGCTACGTGGGCAGCGTAGGAACTGGATTCAAAGAGCGGGCGTCGCTCGCTCTGCGGACCTCTATGGACAAGCTGCCTTGGAAGCGAAAGCAGCCGCCGGTTCCATATTCAGGCAAGCGCAAGGTGATATGGATTCAGCCGACGCTCATCGCGGCGATTGAATACAGCGCCTGGACCTCGGATAACAAGTTGCGCCACCCGTCCTACAAAGGTTTGCGAGAAGTGCAAGACAATGCCGAGGTTTACCGGCTAGGCGAAAACGAGGGAACATGAAGCGGTCACTCAAGGGAAACATCTATCGATCTTTCGGCCTGCATATCCGCGCCAATAAGGCGGATGCGGAAAACGAGGAAGGGCGGCTGCTCATAGCCGAACACCGCAAGCCGGAAAATCGTCGTCCGCGTAAGGTGACTTATGATGAGATCATGTCTGACCTTGCGTCCGGAACGCCTGGTCGCTTCCTCGACCGCAAAGTGCAGGCTCTGATGTCCTTCGACCTGTGGCCGCCCACATCGATGACAGAAAGCTTCGACAAGGTGCAGGAGCGAGGCGTCGACAATGCGTGGACGACATCGGTCAAAGGCGTTGAGCACTTGATCATCGTTTCGCACCCGGACATTTACGGGACTATCTGCCTCGAATTTGGCCCGCATCGAGCAACGTTTACGGCTGACGGCTCGACCTACCAGGTGAAAGGCAAGTCAGCCGCCATGGCGCTGATGGCCGTCCATACCCTCATGAACCGACTGCGTTATGGGTCTCCGGAGGAAAAGGCCGATCTCGGACAATGGGTGACTGTGATCTCGGAGTGAGCCGGTGCTGACGCCTGAATGGGAATTAGGAAGGGGAAATATGACCGAAAGCGCCGATCTCGACCGAATGGCACAGGAAGTCCGCAAAGCAGCTGAAGAGTGCGGCGCGATGATCCTGGAAACCATCCTCGCAAGCGAAAATCTTCCAGCGGTCGCCGTCGATGGCGATACCTTCCCGTCCCTCGTCAAACACCTTCGCCCCAAGTTGATTTACATGGTGCTGACGAAATTCGAGGCCACGGAGGACGTCGAATCGCACTTCGAACAAGAGCTGGACCGCGATCTCAAGAAGCTGGCGTCGAAATGGAAGGCGAAGGACGGTCAATCTGCTCGGCTGGTCCTTGGCCTCGTGGCAGACGGTGTACTGCATGGGATCGTCGAGACAGCGGACTGGTTCGATGAATTCGACATCGAGGCCGACGAGCTGGCGGAGGCTCGACAGCAGGCCGAAGCCGATGCCTTCGCTCGCCTTCAGGAGGCCGACGCCAAGAGCCGTGAAACCGAGGAAAAGAAGCGGCTCGCTCCCATCGTGAAAAAGCTGCTCGCTGATCCGCGTTTTGTCGCATCAAAGATCAGCGCCGCCAAAAGATTGACATTGGCGGAAACGCTGTTTCCTGAGGAAAGCCGAACCACGCTTCGGAAGGCGGTAGATCAAGCTGCGAACGAGGTGTGGCTGGCAAGTCCGGCCAGCAACACGTAACTGGGAAAATCGACCAACGGATTATGGAGACCCCGGAAAAAGCGTTGGCACGAGATCAGCGCGGTAGCTGACCTAAAATCCAACGATTTCCCTGTTTGTTGCCGCAGCCCAAGCACCTCAGGCGGGGTTGCAAAGAATGGAGCATGGCATTGCCCCATTTTCGTCGCAGCTCGTATCGGTCGATCCACCCTTCCCGCTCGCATGAGGGGCAGCTACCGCCCAGGGTATTCCACTGCGAAAGATCATCGATAGCCGTACCTAGCGGGTCCTGGACAAGCCCGATATACGTGATCGCATCCCTGCTCGGGCGACCTATTTCAATGCCGCGACGATGTTTCATCGTTCCACATTTGTTCGCATCCGGGCAGGGTGTCAAGGCGACGGAGAGGGAGCGAATGGAATTCGAGGGAAAGACGACGGCCGAGCTGTTGACGATGCACGCGGCTATCATGGAAGAGCTGCGCGGCCGGAATGTCCTCAGGAGCGCCAACAACCCGACCGGGGACCTGGCCGAATACCTCTTCTGCGCCGCTTTCGGCTGGCAGCAGGCCGCGAATTCAGTCAAGGGGTATGACGCCCTCGACGGTGCTGGAATCAGATACCAGGTGAAAGGCCGCCGTATCCATCAGCGCAAACAAATCCCGGCAGCTCTCCGCGATCCGCGACCTGAATGGTTTCGACATCCTCGCCGTCGTTCTATTCGACGATGATTACCAGATCGTCAGGGCAGCGCTGATTCCGGCGGCCACGGTCAAGGAAAAGGCCGTCTATATCGCACACACCAACAGCCACAAATTTCTGGCAAGGGATGGCGTCTGGGAAGTTGCCGGTGTGATGGACGTGACGGATAGGCTCCGGGCCGTGCCGTAATGGATTAGGTTCGGTCGACTGAGCGTGTCCGTGGGGTACGACTCGCAAGTCATTTCGCGCGCGATCGCGTCCAGTGCGTCCCGCTTAAAACCCCTGCGTTTGCACGGGGTTTTTCTCTCACTCGAATGGGATCGTCTGGATAAAAGCCGCGAGCCGCTGCGCCTCCTTCATTGTCAGATCGGCAGGCAGCGAAAGCGTGACCGATTGGTCAGGCCGGAGCTGGAAGGGGTGCTGAATAAAGCCTTCGGCCTGCTCACTCACTTCACCAGGGACGTCGGCGTCGTCCTCTGCATCCAGATCATCCGGATTGATCGCCTCAACGCTAACTGCCTCACCCTTGGCAACCTCACCGAGAGAGATCAGGCTATGGCTCCATTCCATGCGCGTCTTATATCCCTTTCTCCCGTTCTTAAACTCGCCGCAGCCAATTCCTTCCAGCTCTTTGAAGATCCGAATGACCTCGGAGTAGGAAAGCTTCACCAAGAAGGCTATACGATCGGCATACGATTCCGAAACGGCCTTTTTGCGCGCAGCAAATGAATCTAACATGGCCCTTGCGTTGTTATCGCGCTTATAAATGTCTCTAAGACCAGAAACCATTGTGTCTTCAATCGTTTTGTTCATTCAAATCTCCTTTTTACAACCAACACCTTAGTTTGGAGAGATTATAGCCTTATTCTCTTTTAGTCAAGCCTTACGCGCTTTAAAAAATTTATAAGACATACTATGAAGCTGTTAGGCTATTTTCCTCATAGGAAAATAGTGGCGACACAGAGCGTACAGGTAAAATAGGGGGGGCGTTCGCGGGACGCGGCGGAATCCTCCGCTAAGGCTCTGGCTGTAGGACTACCGAGATAAATGCGTCACAACTCGGCAGCACTACTGAGCTGCCCAGCGCTTTTTTCAGGTCAGGAAATGGGTCCCGCCCCATCGCTTTTGCGATCTTCCGCCAGGCCAGTCCGCCCATGCCAGGTATCCGCAGAATCTCGACTGTAGACAGGTGTTGCATGTCTCCAACCACCTCATATCCGAGCTGGTTTAGCTCAGCGAGGAGCCATGGCTTGAGTTTCAAATCCGCAAGTTTCGTGTCCATGTCGAGATAAGATCAGCCCTTGGAGCGCCCCGCAATTGTAGAATTATACAAACCTGGATTCGGAACTCTGCGCGGAGTCGCCAAGGCAAGGGGCTGATCTATTCATTCCGTTCCTTCGCCAAGGGCCTTCAAGACCCCAAGAGCCCGTTTCCGAACCGTGGCATCCTCAATGCGAGTGAACGTCCGAATGAGTTCAATCCCTTCACCGCTGGTGGCGAACTTCATGATTTCCGCGTGGAGGCGAACTTTTGGATCAGCGCTGATCTCGCCGGCGTCATCGGGCATCTCATCGAAAAAGTACGAAACCGGGACTTGCAGGGCAATTGCGATCAGTTGAAGGCGGCTCGCTCCCACCCGATTGATGCCCTTCTCGTATTTCTGCACCTGCTGAAACGTATGGCGCGGCTGGCGCCGCGCCATCGTTATCGCCGTCGTTGCTGGTGCTATTGATGTTCGTTTGGGACTCTACGCGACTAAGCAGGCTGAGAACGGCACGCAACGTTTCCTCGTCGAAGGTCCGAAGCTTTTCGATCGAGGCCAACAGAAGGGCCGCTGCAGTATCGGTCTTGCCCCACAGATGGGGAGCGGCCGGCGACAGCATTTCTTCCGGACTCGCGCCGAGGACCTCACAGAGATGGACGAGTCTGCTAACGGTGAGCCGGGAAACGTTATTTTCATAGCGCTCATAAACCCGCTCGCTAAGACCAAGCATGGTCGCCAGTTTCTTCCGAGCCAATCGCCGCCTGTCGCGGGCTTGCCGGAGGCCGATGCTGATTTGCCCTTCAAGTTCGGCGCTGAGAACAACCTGACCGGCGAATGGCTTGCGATAGATCGATTTGCCAATCAGGGGATCGTCTATTTGCTGCAAACCGAGATCTAAAATCCATTGCTCGAGAGACGGCCCTGCCATTCGTCCTGCCGATTATTACTAGTGGTATGGACCTTTCTAACCCAAACGGTTGTATTTGGGGAGCCCCTAAAACGCCGTAAATGGAATCAATTTGGCGCATCGTTGACGCGAGCCCGCTCTATGCCTACGGCACGAAGCCCGCTAAAAAGCGGTCTTCGCCCGTACGGGTAACGATCGGCTGCGCAAGAGCCGCTGCGCCGCCAGATCCTTGACTGCACCAATTTGCCTCTAAATCCCGTTTACAGGCCGCTTCAAAATCAGCATATTACCTGCCGGAAAATAGCAATCACGAGTTGGTGATGACAAGTCGCTAGCCCTTCTTGTCATGCACCGCGGGGGCCGTCCTGATCTATGAGAGGGCGGCCCTTTCCACATCTGAAATGGCGGCCTGACGGCCGGCTCTGCCTTCCTGAAGGAGGGAAAGAGGGCGCCGCCCTCTCTCCCTCACAAGGTAAAAAACGGTCTCCCCGTCCTTCCTCCCCTCGCCTTCGGCTCGCTCCGTGCAGGATCGACGCGGATCCGCATGCGCGGATTTTGCGTCGCCCCTTCGGCTCAGGCCTCGGGCGGGCGAACCCCCTCCGTTTTGTTCCCTTGCCTCCCTCTCTCCCGCTGCTCCGCGCGAACTCGGGGAGCAGGAGCGGGGCTCCTGCCCCTCGGGCAGACGCTAGACCGCTTCGCGGAAAGGAAAGGGCTAGAACAATGATGCGCGTCAACACTGCTTACCTGCTGGACCCGGAGACCACGATTTTTAGGCCGGTGGAGCTTCCGGTCGATACGGGTATCCGGCCGATTTATGACTTGATCGGTTGCCGACTGCTTGAAGTCGTACGGTTTGACGAGCGGCACACACTTTTCGTCGACGAGGACGGATTGCGGGACGGGCTAACCGCCTTCACCATCTTTGAGGGTTTCCCGCAGCCGATCGGCGGCAAGATCGTGCTCGTGGGGGGCGATGGCAGCACCCCGTACACCTCCCCCCTCATCAGCCTTGAAGACGCGGCCAAGCATTTCAAATGCTGCCGCCCGGTTCTGGACCCGGTGTTTGCCAAGGCCGATGAGATTTCGGCCGGTGGCATCATCATCGCCGGAGCGCTCGCAGGCTTGCAATGCCGCATCGAGCGCCGCGCCCCTGTCATTGTCGAAGGAGAGGCGTGATGAAAATCGCAGCACTCGAAAACAACATCCTCGCCATCGTCGCAGGAACCTTCGCCGCAACCATTGCGGCGGAGGACATCGAGGCGCAGTTTCACGCCCTCACTCACTTTCCTGACCGGCGCACGAACGCCGAGCTTTCAGAGCTTGCGGAGCGGTTGAACCAGTTCGCCGCTTACGTTGCCGAGCTTTGGGACAAAGCCTGCGCTCCGGTTCCGGAACCGGAAATTGAAACCTTCACCCGCCGTCACGTCGAATTGACACGGCGCTATTGGGCGGCGGAAGGCCGTTGCATGAACTGGTTTATCACCGGTCCCGCTCGCTTCCCCGTCGCCCGCAATGAAAAGCGCATGAAGATTGCCGACGCGCGCCGCGCCGACCTGAAGGCGCACGAGGCGATGGCCCGCAAGGCAGTGAAGCGGAAGGCGTTCCCGCATGGTGCGGATGATGAGCCGATCCGTTCCGGCGATCCGGTGGCCCTACAGAGGATCATGACACGTATCGAGGAGACGGCGCTTGCCATCGACCGGATGAAAGCCGCAAACGCGATCATCCGGCGGATGGAAAAGGACCTCGCCAGCGACGAGGACATGATTGCCGCCGTCGTCGCGAACGCCAGTCTTTCCCCGGAAGCCGCAGCCAGCGGCATCAAACTAGCACCATGGCAGTCCCGGCGCGGTTTCACCACGACCAACAGCCGTGCCGAGCTTCGCCGCCTGCAGCAGCGCCTTGCTGTCCTCGCAAGGATGAAGGAGCGTGGCACCCAAAGCCAGGAGGTCGAGACGAACGCTGGAGCCGTCGAGATCAAGGAAAACGCCGATATCGCGCGTATCCAGTTGATCTTTCCCGGCAAGCCGGACGACCCGACGCGGCGCGTGTTGAAGGCGAACGGCTTCCGCTGGTCGCCCTCGCAAGGCGCTTGGCAACGGCACTTGAACGAGTCCGGACGCTACGCCGCCCAGCGTGTGTTGAAGACGATCAGCGGCGCCAACGCCGCCTGATCGGGGTCGGTTGCGGCTGGGGGCGGAATGACACACTCTCATGAGCGATTTAGGTTTTCCGGGCGCGTTTAGGCTACCCCACTGACGCGAGGTTGGTCAATTTCATGTAGCCTGTGCACGGTGCTGGAGATGCCAGTCCGAACCGATGGTTATCATACTCTCATCCGCGGATTTTTAACCGCCTGACCATATTCGATGCGGGCTTGCCTCTCTCTAAGAACGGCTATCTATCCCAACGTGTGTCGAGGGTTCCCTGATCTTTGGCCGCCATCTCCAGCATGCTGCACAGGCAGAAATAAAGCAGGCCGCGATCAGGCCGGCAGTGATCTGACGAGGTATATCACCAATCTCGGCTGCCAGGGTCGCGGCGATTGTGGTATTCACACCGCGTAGCGCGCGCAATGCGTCAACCAGAGGCGCAAACCGCCAAGTCTTTATCGCGTCTTCAATCGTTTGATCCAATGTTGCAATGCGATCCTCGATCTGGTGGAAAGCGCGCTTCAATTCCTCGAAGGCCAATTGCTGATGCGGGTAGCGGAACTTCCGCAGCTCGTTGATCCAGCGCCAATGGATTTTCGTCCAATAGCTCGGCCGAGTATATCGAAGGCCGTGGCGAAGCAGGAAGCTCAGAAGTTGCTGCTTTGCGATCTTCAGTGCTTCCGTTGCCTGCTTGCGGGTTCGGATCAGGTCCCGCATGGCTTCCTGCTCTTCGTCAGGTGTCCAAATGGGCGTCAATTCACCGGAGCGCCATAGCCGCGCCAGCATCTCCGCATCGCGACGGTCGGTCTTGATCCGATCTCCAACACGGCGTGGGATCATGGCCGGGGAGACGACCGCACAATCAAATCCAAGCATTGTAAGCAACCGGTGCAGGCCGTATCCGCATGGCCCCGCCTCATAGCAGAAAACCGGGTTGGCGCCGGCGGAGACAAGTCGCTTGGTGAGCCGCAAAACTGAATCGGCTGTATTCTCTATGACGCCGTGGAACCGGACCTCGCCGTTCCGCCCATCGTCTGCGCTCGCAACCGCTATCGTGTCAGCGTGAACATCAAGACCTACATAAACAATACGTTCCATGAACTTTTTCCTTTCGACCATAGTGGTTCGTAAGGAAAACCGAGCGGCGGCTACGCCGCAAATCGCTCATCTGGTCTAAGCGGTCATGCAACGTGTACGCGACGAAGTATTTTTCCGCACACTCGTCGTTGGACATGCTTTCACGGACAGCAGAAGTCGGCCCAAACCGCGCGACGATCAGGATGAGCCGGCGAATCTCGTCTTGATCGTCGCGGTCTGTATCATATTTAACGCCCTCGGCACACATAAAGCGAACGCATAGCTGCCTGCTTGCAGCTATGCCGCGCGTGTTCGATCGGCCTCTAATTGCGCAGTTTCCTCAACCTGAAGCAAATCTGGTCGAGCGTTCGAGGCCGTTCCATCCAAGGCCATGGTCTGCAGCCAGTGCCTGAACTGCTGAGCTTGCTCACTATGCGAACACCTCGGTTCGCTACCGATCCAGTAGGTCGATCCGCTTGCCCGTACATGAGGCAACACCGGCGTGAGCGAGCCATCCGCGACAAGGTCCGCCACGACAACGTTCGACACCACCAAGACACCACGACCGGCCAGGACCGCTTCGAGAGCGATGTAGAAATGTGAGAAGCGCGCCGCATTTCGCTCGTCCGACGGTGCGCCCGCGACTCCATTGCGGCGCGCTTCCTTCAACCAGCTAGATAGTTCTCCCGGACGCGTCTCGGCCTTCATGAAGGGAACACCGTCAAGGTCATCGAGGTGGCACCAGGCCGATCCCGTCTTTGCAACAAGTATGAGTTCCTCGCTAAGCAGCGGCTCCGGAGAAAGCGCTTCGGGCAAGATTTCGCCGCGGCGGATAACAACATCAAAAGGCAGTACCTGCCAATTCTCTGGCGTATGAGTCTGGCGGACCGAGACATCGATGTCCGGGAACGCTGCTTCGAACATCGGCAGCTTGGGCAGCAGCCACCGCATGGCAAAGGATGCTGGCGCGATGATATTGAGCGGCTTGCGGATGAGACGCGGCGCCATTTCCTGCGCAACGGCCGCGATCGTGTCGAAGGCTTCCCCCGTCACCTGAGCCAATCGCCTGGCGGCGGGCGACGGGGCCATGCGGCGACGGTTCTCTTCGAACAGCGGCTGGCCAAACCACTCCTCGAGGATTGCGACCTGCTTGCTGATTGCGCTTTGCGTTACACACAGCTCATCGGCTGCTGCGGTCACGCTTCCGGTCCGCACAACAGTCTCAAGCGCGATCAGCGCGCGGGGCGGCGGAAGTGATCGACGCATGTAGTTTCCTTTTTCTCATAGTAGAGAGTAGTTAAATTCATTTTACTCGCCGATCAAGCCCCAATAATATTTCAGCAACTAAAGTAACAGTGATGGCAATATTCTAAAATATACTATTGTACATCATTATTGTGACAGCCAGATAAAACGAGGTTCAGATGCACGATTCGTTGGCAAAAGCGACGCGGCCGGACGATGCTGTCCTGGTCAATGGCCGATCCTACGCCTGGCCCACACGGCCGGCAGTCGTGATTTGCTTTGATGGTTGCGATCCCGCCTACATCGCCGCGGCGAAGGCCAAGGGATGCATCCCGACGATCGAGCGTATGATGAGCCAAGGCTTCTTTACCGAAGCCCTTTCGGCCATGCCGAGCTTCACCAATCCAAACAACGTCTCCATCGTGTGCGGTGCGCCGCCCGCCGTGCATGGTGTTTCCGGCAACTTTTATCTCGACCGTCAGACGGGCGAGACGGTGATGATGACCGACGCCGAGCCGATGCGGGCTGGCACCATCTTTGCCGGCTTCTCTCAGGCAGGCGCGAACGTCATCGCTATCACGGCAAAGGACAAACTGCGCAAGGCGCTGGCCTCCGGCATGACCGGGATCGCGTTCTCCGCGGAGAAGGCCGATGTCTGCACCCAGGAGGAGCATGGTATCGACAAGGTGACGGAGCTCGTCGGACGGCCTGCCCCACACTCCTATTCCGCCGACTTGTCGCTGTTTGTCCTTGACGCAGGAATAAAGCTTCTGGAGACCCGCAAGCCGGACATTCTCTATCTCTCGCTGTCGGATTACGTTCAGCACAAGCATGCTCCGGACGCGCCGGACGCGCTCGATTTCATGGCTGAAGTCGACCGGCGGGTTGAGCGCCTGCTCCATCTCGGCGCTGTCGTCGGCATTGTCGCCGACCATGGCATGAACGACATGAGCAGGGCCGATGGCAGCCCCAACGTGCTCTACCTCGGCGACTGGCTCGATCAGGCCTTCGGCGCGGGCGCGACGCGGGTGATCTGCCCCATCACCGATCCCTTCGTTCGCCATCATGGCGCCCTGGGGGGCTTTGTCCGCGTCCATATCCTGGACGATGGCATTGATCACGCAAAGCTCCTGGCCGCCATTCGTGCTTTGCCGGAAGTCGAGATCGCCTTGCCGCGCGCCGAAGCCTGCGCCCGCTTCGAACTGCCTGAAGACCGTGAGGGCGACATCGCCGTGATCGCCCATAAAGGTGTAGCACTCGGCGCACGCGCAGCTGATCACGATCTTAAACAGCTTGCCGGGGAGCGCCTGCGGTCGCATGGCGGCCTTGCGGAACAAAAGGTTCCGTTCCTGATCTCGCATGCGCTTAACGAAGACTATGCCCGCGGTGCGAACGAAATGCAGCTGCGCAATTTCGACATCTTCGACTTCGTGCTGAACGGTTTGCGCACATGAGCAGCCGGGCCATCACCGTCATACTGGATGGTCTTCGACGAGACCTCGTCCGACCGGAGACCATGCCAAACCTCCTTGCTCTGACGGAGCGGGGTACGAGCTTTGAAGGCCATCGGAGCACCGCGCCGTCCGTCACACGCGTTTGTGCGTCGACGTTTGCGACCGGATGCTTTCCATCCCGCCATACGCTGGAGGCCAACACCTACGCGCTCGAGCAAGCCGGACGATTTGTCGTGGCCGACACGGGACTGCCGGACTTTCTGGCCCTGAAAAAGCGTTTGACGGGGCAGGGTCTCGCAGTGCCGACCATGGCAGAGCGGTTGCGCGGCTGCGGTGGGGTGGCGGTCTTCTCCAACGTCTCGCCCGGCGCGGCTTATGTTCATGACCCTGAGGGGTTTGGACATGTTTATCACCGAGCGGGGTCCTTCGGTCCCGGTCGCAGGATACTGCCTGAGGCCGAAAGCCTCAGTGTCAGCCCCGACCTAAACGGTGACGCGGCGATGGCTGAACGGTTTATCGCCCATCTCGAAGCGGATCCGACCGCTCTGTCCATTATGTGGTGCGGGCATCCAGACACCACGCAGCACGAGGAGCCCCTAGGCTCGCCAGTACATCTTGCAGCGCTACGCCACGTCGATCAGCGCGTTCGCCGCGTTGCCGATGTTGTCGATCGGCTGCGGGGCAAAGGCGAAGACATCCTTTTTATCGTCGGCGCTGACCACGGTCATCAGACGGTCCATGCCATCATCGACGTGGACGCGGAGCTTCGAGCGCTTGGACAGGGCGATCTTCTTGACAGCGGCGATCTTGCGGTGGCCCCGAACGGAACGGCGGTACTGCTCTATGCTCGCGAAGCGGTACACGACCGCGTTGTCGCGCTTGCCGACCGACTAAGGCCGCTTCCATGGGTCGGGCAGATGTTCACCGGATCCAAACTGGCGGAGATTGGCCAGGCGACTGCACGGGGCCTGGCGATGTTCATCTCGCTTGCGGAGACGGACGAACCGAATGCGTTCGACATTCCGGGTCAAAGCTATGCCGCAAAACCGCTCGCCGGCAAGCCTGACCGGCTCGGTTGTGGCCAGCATGGCGGCCTCGGCCGCTACGAGCAGTCTCCATTTCTCGTGATCGACGGCGCGGGGTTCCCTGCAGGGACGTGCCGCTCGGATGCCACTTCAATCATGGACCTCGCGCCGACCATTGCTTTCCACCTCAACCAGCCAACGGACCACTTTGACGGACGACCGTTGCAATCGAAAGGGACCAACTGACATGCTGAAGGATTTTCGAGTGAGCCGCCGCGAGGCGATGCGCCTCACGGCGCTGGGTGTTGCCGCGACAGCTCTGCCGCTGTCGGCGCTGGCTCAGTCCAAGGGGCAAGATACCTTGCGCGTTGCCGTGGCGCCCTACCTGCCGACCCAGTCGGACACGGAAAAGGCCTATCGACCGCTCAACCAGTTTTTGGCCGACAGCGTCGGAATGAAGCTCGACATGAAGGTCGCAAGCGACTGGGCCGGTGTGTCGACTGCGATCTCTTCGGGACAAGCGGACGTCGCGTTGATGGGCCCTTGGGGCTACGCGCTATGCCACGCGAATTCCGGCGCCGAAATCTTCGCGACCGAAACCAGCGACGGCGCCCCCACCTATAAGGCAATCATCGTCGGCCGCAAGGGATTGGACTTCTCCAGCTTCCCGAAAGATGCCAAGGGGCTCAGCATTGCCTTTGGCGACAGCGGAGGATTTTCCGCCTGGATGTATCCGCAATACTGGTTCAACAAGCAGGGCATCGATCCACGCAGCTACTTCAAATACACAGAAGGCGTCGCGCCAGCCGCTATCATGACCAGTGTCGCCTCGGGTCAGATCGATCTCGGATGCATTTGGGATTCCTTGCGTTGGCAGATGATCCACAACGGCACAATCACAGAGGATTCTCATCAGGTCGTTTATGCTTCCGAACCGCTTCCGAACGGCGGCTATGTTCATCGTGCCGATTTGGACAAGGGCATCGTTAGCAAACTACAGGACGCGCTCGCATCAATCGACGCCAAGAAGGCGCGCCAGCTTAACATCCCGGAACCCAATACCGGCTTCGTCCGCGACTCCCACGCCAGTTACACGGTGGTTGACGAGATGGGCAAAACCCTCGGGCTACTCTGATCCGGCATCGGCGGCGGCCCAGGCTTTGCCGAGCCGCCGCTTTTCTGAAAGGTACGAAGATGAGCCAAATGACCGAGGCTGACGCGGTTTTCTCAGCGGCAGATGTTTCAAGCGCCAATAATCCACTGCGCGTAGGTGACCGCTACGTCGAGCCGCGGCGGCGGCGTTTAACCCGGCGCAACCTTCCCACAGTGATCTTACTGGGTGTTGCGATCACCTGGCTTATCGTGTCCTTCTGGCTTTCGGAGATCGATCTGGGCAGGCTGATAGAAGGGCTACCGAGGTTAATCAACTGGCTCGGAAAGGCGTGGCCGCCGAACGTGAAAGAGTTTGACTGGGTGATCTACCGCGCCTTTCAGACACTGGCCATCGCCACAGCCGCAACCTTCATCGCCTCGATCCTGGCTCTGCCGCTTGGCGTGATGGCGGCCCGCAACCTGTCGGGTGCGGCTTTCGCCGTCCCCTTGCGCATGATGCTCAATGCACTGCGCGGCATCGACACCATCATCTTCGCGCTGCTGTTCGTTGTTGCGGTCGGCCTTGGTCCGTTCGCGGGCGTCCTCGGCATGATCCTGCATTCGATCGGCGTGATCGGCAAGCTCTATAGCGAAGCGATCGAGACGCTCGATCCAGGCCCGATCGACGCCGCCCGCATTACCGGTGCGAACGGAGCGAAGCTAACCTCTTTTGCCGTGCTGCCGGCCGCGCTGCCGAGCTTCACCTCGACCGCGCTCTATATGTGGGAAGGCAACGTTCGCACTTCGACCGTTCTTGGCCTTGTCGGGGCCGGCGGGATCGGCATGGAAATCAAAAATTCCATCGATCTCCTTAATTTTCCGAGGCTCCTGACCCTAACGGTCGTTATGCTGGTCCTCGTCGCAGCGATTGACTGGTTGAGTTCGACGCTTCGTCGCAAGTTGGTGTGAGTTCTCAGATGATGTCTCTTCTCGAAATCCGAAACCTGTGCAAGAAGTTCGATCAGACGAATGCACTCGACAGGGTCGACTTCACGCTGAACCCCGGCGAGTTGACAGTGCTGCTTGGCCCAAGCGGCAGCGGCAAGTCCACACTTTTCAAAAGCATCATGGGCCTGGTGACACCGGACTCCGGCGACATTCTGTTCGAGGGCACCAGCCTGCCGAAGCTCAGTGGCGCTGCGAGGCAGCAAAGGCTGCGCGATCTGGGCCTTATCTTCCAAGGCGGCAATCTTGTGAATCGGTTATGTGCGATCGACAATGTGCTTGGCGGCCGATTGGCACATGTGCCGACATGGCGCGTGGTTACGCGGCGCTATCCTGATGCCGATCGACAGAAGGCATTAGCGACGCTCGATGCCGTCGGCCTTCTCGATCGAGCCTATCAACGCGCTGACAGCCTATCCGGTGGACAGCAACAGCGTGTGGCGATCGCCCGCGTCATGGCGCAGGAATGCCGATTGGTTCTGGCAGATGAGCCAGTGGCAAGCCTTGATCCTGAGACCGCCGGAACCGTCCTTGCGACGCTGAAGCAGGCTACACGCGCGCAAGGCATTGGCGTACTGTGCAGTCTGCATCAGCTGAACTACGCCACCGACTACGCGGACCGCATCATTGCCATGCGCCATGGCCGGCTGGTACTGGACGTGTCGCGGGATGAGTTTGGTCGACACGATCTTTCGATGCTTTATTGCAAGGCGGCCTGAGATGACGATGCTTTCGGCGCGTCAGTTGGCGAAAGATATTGAATCACGAATTCTCTCGCCGGACGTATCGGTGCGTTGCTCTATTGCCGCCATCAACCAGCAGGAAGAGATGGTGCATGCCTTTCGGTTTCGGCGTTCGGAAGATAGCCTGATGGAGGCAGCGAAAGCGCCGGGGCCGCTGGCGGGAATACCTTTTGCCGCCAAGGACGTATTCGACACAATTGATTGCCCGACTGCTTATGGCACGGCCATCTATGACGGGCATCAGCCCGCTCGAGATGCGGCGGTGGTCGCGCTAGCCAGGATGCGGGGCGCCGTTTTGATGGGTAAGTCGGTCGCAACGGAGTTCTCGCTCTTTGGGCCCGGACCGACCCGCAATCCCTGGAATCCTGCTCATACTCCAGGGGGGTCGTCATCAGGTTCGGCCGCCGCTGTCGCAGCGGGAATGGTGGCATTCTCGTTTGGGACACAAACGGCAGGATCAACGATCCGCCCGGCTGCCTTCTGCGGGATTGCTGGGTTCAAGCCGAGCTTCGGTCTCATCCCTGTGACGGGGGTAAAGCCGCTAGCACACTCACTGGATACTGTTGGCGTTTTTGCGGCGAAGATCCCGGATGTGGTCTTCGTGTTGAGTGCGCTTTCAGGTCATGAAAGCGCTACCGACGATTCGAGCTCCTCTTTCCGCATTGGCGTTTGCACAGGGTGGAAAGGCGCAAGCGCCGGAAATGACGCGCTCGAATCGCTCGAGTGGGCCATCTGCCTTGCCGAGCAGGCTGGAGCTCATATCGTTCGGTTGAAGCTTCCGGCGACGCTTGAAATCGCGCATGACGCTCACCGTGTCATCATGGCCTTTGAAGCAGTTCGTGCGCTCTCTCTCGAGCACAAGGAGCATCGACCGCGCCTCAGCCACCGGATTCGATCTTTCCTCGACCGAGGAGAGATGGTGTCGATCGAGTGTTATCAACGCGCGCAGAAGCAAGCGTCGGATGCAAGGCGCGCCGTCGCAGATATCTTCCGCGACGTGGACGCGATTCTGACCCCGAGCGCGCCAGGTCCAGCACCTCTTGGGCTGGAGCATACCGGATCCTCCGAGTTCAATCAGCTTTGGAGCCTGCTTCATCTTCCCGTAGCCAACGTGCCAGGATACCCTTCATCAAATGGGCTTCCGCTCGGCTTGCAGGTGATCGGACCGATCCTCATGGATCAACGCACGCTTTCAATCGCAGCGTTCTTGGAGTCCGCTCTTGATCGCAAGTAGCATGCGGACGTCTATTCCGCTTTCCTTGATCCCCCGATCGAAGTTTTGGCCTGGCTCTGTGGGACTACACGCCATACCTTGTGCAGGGCAGAGACGAGGTGGTTGTTCTCAAAGGAACTGCGTACCGTCAAGCGGATGTAGCGGTCAGAATCCCGCATAGCCTGATATGCGCACTCCCGTATTAGAATGTTGTGCTCGATGGCAAGAATGCGCTTCAACATAGTGCCTGTCGGCCATTCATCTGGAAGTCTGCAGAAGACGTAGTTGGTCGCCGAAGGAGTGACTTGCATCCCATCGATCGCACGAAGGGAGGCCTCAAAGTTCTCGCGTTCAATGCGGATCCGGTGGAGGCTTTCCAAGAGTTCTGCTTCATACTCGGGAAGCAGCCAGAGCGCATATTCGCCGATGCCGTTGACGTTCCACAAGGGCAGCCGATCGCGCACCGTAGCTACAAGATCCTCGTCAGCGCTCAGCATGTAACCGAGACGCATGCCGCCCAAACCATATACTTTTCCGAGGCTCTTCAGCACAATGAGGTTTGGGTGGTCGGACAAGTATGGTTCAATACTCTCCGCGCGACCATTTGCCGGGAAATCTATAAAGGACTCGTCTACAATCAGCCGGCATGCCGCTGATTCCAGTACGCGGGCAAGCCGTCTCAGATCCTGTGAGGCGACAAGGCGACCGGACGGGTTGTTAGGATTGATGACGACAGCTGCGGTCGCGCCTCTCTCTCGTGCAAAATCCCCAAATTTGTTGACGTCGAGGTCGAACAACGGCTCCCGGAGCAAAAAGCAGAAGACGCGCTCGGCTGGCAGCGCAATCTGGAAGCCATTGAACGTTGGCGTTGGTATCGCTAGATACGGGTCGAGCACAGCATATAGTGCTTGTATAAGGTCGGCGACCCCATTCCCGACGGCGACGTGCTGAGGAGGGCGCCGAGTCATCTCCCCAACTCGCCTCGCCAGATGTTCGTGGCCGGAGGGATAGAACCGGAGCACCTGTGGGAGTCGCGCCGCCAACTGGTCGAAGAAACTTTGCGGCGGAAAAAACGGATTACACAGCAACAGATGTTCTGCAATGGGACGGCTCCAGTACCCTCCCGCCGTCCCGCTCACCCTCGCGTATCGCTCTTCGGCAGGCGCCAGGAGGAAGTTTGCGATCTCAAGGTCAACCGCGTCCTCGATCCTAACGCAAACTGCGGGCCCCTTTTCGTTCTCTCGAAATTCCTTATGCGAGCGCGCGGGGAGCGGCAGAGACTCGAGATTGCGTCCTAGTCGCGCCTGCCGCTCGATCCAGAATCTCAACGGCCCATCAACGGACGCTTGGTCGAGTAAGCACAAGCAAGGTTCGCTGTCACGCTTTCGCGGAGGCGCCGTCTCTGGGGATGGACGCCATCCGGCAATCCAATTGGTCGTGGGACGAGACAATACTTGTCGAATTGCCTCTGTTGAGCATGCGATATTTGCAGCAGCAACGAGCAGTCGGCATGGCCCCGCGTGCAGCTCGTCCAACACTGCAGCAAGCACGCTCTGTTCGTTTCCAATATCCAACACAACTATCGTTACGCCATCAGGAGTCGTCTTCTCGAGAACCTTCCGCACAGCCGACGAAGCATTTCCTACGAAGATCTTTGCGATTCCGACTTCCACAAGCTGCGATATGAGACGTTGGATCAACGGCAGGCCCTGCACGAGCGCGAGAGGCGCTGCCACTGAACCGCCCCATGTGTGTATCCGATGCTCTGGCGAAGCGTCGATGATGACCGCGACGACGTCTTTGCACGCCTCCATCATAGCTTCCATCCCGCTGGTTCGAGGTTCATCTTGGGGGCTCCTGCTAATCGGTGCCCCGAATTTGCGCTCGCTTCGTCCGCGGTGACATATGGCAACCGTGCCGATAAGGACAGCACCGGCCCAAGTGTCGCTGTCCCGACTTCCCCAAACAGCACGAACCCGAACACCGCAGCGTAGATGAGCTGCAGGAAGTCAAAAGGCGCAATGAACGACACGTCCGCGGAACGCAACGCGTAGGTCACATAGATGTGCGACAGGGCCGAAGCGACGCCGAGTGACAAGAGGATGGGCAGCGCTTGGATCGGCGGTGTACGCCAGAACCATATTGCAAGCGGGAGCGACAGAAGGGCCACCACGGCCACGAAGTGAGTGACGATCGACAGAGCGTCGAGCTCTGTCGCCAATCCTTTGACACACAAGATCGCCATGGCACCGGATACAGCTGATACGAGCGCCGGAAGGACGCTCATATTGGTTCCAGCGTTCGCGAAGCTGAGACGCGGCGCGCCTGCAAAGAGGAGGGCAACCACCATCGCGAGTAACAGGTACAAAGTCGCGCTCAACTCGATGATCACCAGCGCTGGGACCGTCGCGCCGTAAATTATACCGGCAACCCCGTCAACGCTCTTGCCCGACTTGTCTGTGTCCGAGGATCGTCCCCGTGTCGGAGCTGCAACCGAGCTATCAAGATGGTCCGTGAGGCGCCAACGCATATCGACGTTCCTCCGTCCGGACTTATAAAACCGACGGGCGCCTGGGCGCTGCATCGAGAGTCGCCTCCGGAGCGAACAAGCGTTCGGCCGCGCGAACGTCGCTCTCGTTGTCGGCCTCGAACGAACGCAGTCTGTCATGTGCATGGCTGAAAGGTTCAATTTGCCCTGGTCCACCAGGGAGCCGAGCACTTGCTCGGTGTAGGCGGCCGGGTGCTGCGCTACTTGGTCGAGTGCTGGATCGAGAATGTCCGCTGCTGTTGCTTGTGAAACGCGGAAGAGATTAATGGTCTTGTAAAGCGACATGCCGGCTCGCCGAAACGTCTCCGCGTTCTGCCTCATACGGAACTCGGCGATTCGCCCATCTGGCGCGAGCGCCGCGGCCGATCCTTCCAACGTCTCGTCGAACACAGCGAGAGCGGATGCGTCCACCGCCCCGTAAGCAAGGAGCCCACCCGCGACGGTGGTCTCGAAGACCACATCCCTCCGAGCAGGATCGTATCGCCGCGGCAGGGCGTATCGCGTGCTCGCCAGAGGGAGTAGGCACTCCCCGTCCGGTGGAAGACCGACGACTCGGCGTACGGGTTCCCGCATGAGCGCTCGATTGCCTCCCTGCGATAGCCGACGACTATCGTCGCCTGAGCAACACCCACCTCTGCCCGCCGCGACCGTGCTGCGCGTAGGATCGGAGTTCCCAGGATGGGGATTAGCGACTCCGGCTTCCGCCGCTGTGCAAGCGGACGGAGTGGCGATCCCGAGGCCTGCCGCAAGGATTACCTCCTGTCGGGGTGCGTTCCTATTGGTCATCGCCGCTTCCTTCGAGCGCGTTTAGCGCAGAGCGTTCAGCGCTGCGACCAGCTGCGGCAAACCCTCGCGCAGATCTTCGCCAGATACCCCGTAAAAAATCCTGAGACCGTGTTTGTCACCGAACGCGCTGCCGGACACAGTCGCTGTGCCCGCCTCCTGTATAAGGTAGGCAGCCAAGTCATCGACGGTATCAATCGTGCGGGCGACGTGGCGTCGTCCCAAGAGCTCCCGTACATCGAGATAGAAATAGAAGCCACCCTGCGCGTGTGGCCGCGGAACGTCGCGGAGCCTCTGGAGCATCCCCAGACCCGCCTCGCGATTGATTTCGAGCTGCCCCATTGCCCAACGATGAAATTGGCCGTCGTCCGAGCGGAGATGCTCCAGGACTGCGTACTGGCTGATCACGTTGGGGCACGACGTGATGTGGCTCTGCAAGGCCCGAACGGACGCGATTATGTTCGGGGGCGCCAACATATAGCCGACGCGCCAACCTGCAATCGCGAGCGTCTTGGAAAACGAATCGATGATGATGGTGCGCTCCCGAACCTCCGGGATCAGTGAGACAAGATGATGGTGTTGGTAGGGCGGATAGACAAAGGACCTGTAGCACTGATCGAAAATGATCCACAGATTGTGCTTGATCGCGATTTCGGCTACAGCGCGCAGATGACTCTCGTCGTACACAACGCCGGTCGGATTGTTCGGCGTGTTAACGATGATCGCACGGGTCCTTTCTGTCACCGCTTCCGAGATACTGCCGATGTCCATCTGCCCGTCTGCGGTATGCTGAATGTGCACAGGCAAGGCACCTCCAAGCCGAATCTGGGCTGGATAGGTCTGCCAGTAGGGCTGGGGGATGATGACCTCGTCACCGGGGTCGAGTAGGATGAACGTCAAATAGAACAGGCCCGGCTTCGCACCAGCGGTCACCGCGACCTCGTCCGCCGTCCACTCCTGACCTGTATCGCGTGAGAACTGCTCCGCAATGGCCAACCTCAATTCGGGCAATCCGATGGTATCGGTGTACCGGGTTTTCCCGCCTTTTACCGCCGCGATCGCGGCATCGGTCACCAGGTCCGATGTGCCGAGCGCGAACTCGCCGATGGTGAAATCAATGACGCGGCCGCGCTCGGCTGCAGGTTTCGCCGCCGCCCTTGCAGCTGATGTTCCAGACGGGCGCATGCCTTGTGCCCGCGCTGCAGGCGACGGGACGCGATGGACTTCTTCATGATCAAACATCTGAGATCCTGTTTTCGTGGCGTGGTGAATGCGTGGGTATCGGTTTTTCAACGTGTCCCCTGCCATAGCCGTGGCAGGTAACGCAACGAGGGAACTTCAAAAGTCGTGCCAGCTGTGCAGAAAGAACCTCAAAAAAATCTTCTGCTTGTTATTCAATGGCTTAAGTGATCTTGCAGCAGAACCAAGCCGAACAGCCCCCGTGCCACGCACTCGACAAAACCGACAGTCGTGTCGGTCATGTAAGCAAGTACGTCCTCTGTCCACGAGGCTAGCGAGCTTCGACACCTCAGCCTGTCTGGTTGGCGACCTGGCGCCGCTTTCCGTTAAGAGGCGATGAAAGATAACCGTCACGAATACATCTATGGCAGTACCGATCCCAAGGCTAATGAGGGGCTTGGAACGGTCATGGAATCGTTTTCGTCGGATTTCTTGGCTTGTTGCAGGTTGCGCTCCGTACAGTTTCTGCGTGGTATCGAGACACGTTGGCTTGGCTAAACGAAACCGCGACCTATCTTTTGCGGGCTTCTGGCCTTTCTAAACGGAAAGTTCAATTTTCGAGATCGGCATGAAGCATGCCGATCTCATACTAACGGCCAGTGATCGAGACCGAGCAGCTCCCTGATCGTCTGCGACTTGAGGATTGAACGATGAGCAAGCCCCTGCGGGAAGACGGCCCCCCTTTGACGGAAAGGGTGAATGACTACGACGAGGTCCACTCCGCGAGCTACCTGCGCCTACTCGACGCCGACGCGGAGGGCGCGGACTGGCGCGAAGCAGTCAGGATCATTTTCGGCATCGATCCCGATGTTGATCCCGTTTGCGCCAAGCGTATTCATGAGACGCATCTCGCTCGGGCCCGCTGGATGACGGAAGTCGGTTACCGGCACCTGCTCGATCCGCGCATGCAATAGTCGTTTCTATTTCTGCAGCTTTGAGCAGAACCGGCGAGCAAGAGCAAGTGGCGGGCTCCGCCCCCGAATTCTTAGAGTTGAGAATTCAACCGCAGCCTGCTTAAATTCGCGCAACCTCCCAATTCATAGAGTACCTTGCGCGGAACACCGTCCGCGGGGGGACTTGCTATGATGGGGCTGTGTCATACCGGGATCACGTTTTTCGCTTGGCTCAAGTGGTGGCCGCATCTGGTGCAAGCGCGCGATAGAGCGTCGCGCGGCGTACCCCAAGAGAAGAGTTCCTCGTCAAGAGGAATTTTTTCTTATGCGCTGTATGAACCGTTTCGATTAGGTCTCGCCTATGAATCGCAAGCCTTTGTCCGTCAGGCCCAGAGACGTCAAGCTTCCTTGCGTCAACACGGGATGCTGAACCATCGCAAGCTTATGATCGAGCAGGACGCGGATGCGTCGCCACGGTACGAGTTCTTCGCCACTCACGATCGCCGTCATGTCGGCCATGGCATTGCGGCGTTGAGGCTCTGTCATTACTGATCGACTATGCTCATGCGGTTCCTCCTTGACCCCCCTGGTGTCTTCAGAAACGCTCGTTATTGTCCTCTTCATAGCCAGGATAGTCATCTTCCTTGGCGTAGTATTCCGCCGCGTCATACGTGCTCGTCTTCTTGAAACGGTTCGCCAGATTATTATCAACCGCAACAAGGCGTGACAGGCCGTGAATTTTCAGGCGGCACGCCACGCACTCGAATTGGCTCGGCAGGTAATCCTGCGTTTCGACGACCAAGCCTTGCTCAGCATCCAGCTTCACAACCGCGGGCGTAATCGCCTCGCCCTGAACAAGTGCGATCGACGTGCAAGCAGGACAAGTCACGCGATGTCCCACCTGCCGCATTGCCCATACCTTTGCCGATTCCACCAAAGAAGGACGCTCGTCATCGCCCAGCGCGAGCCATTCCTTTCGGTGAGCCTCGACGTCGGCCAAAACCGCCTTCGCGCTCTTGTCTGCCTCCGCGGCAATGAGCTTTTCTGCAACCTCAGCTTCCAAGCCGTCGATAAAGTCCGTTAACGTCAGACCCATCGTCGCAAGGAGCGCCTTGTATGCCGCATAGAATTGCGGTTGCCAGGAAGAGCTGGCAATTCCCTCAAACACCGCTTCGCCTGAATGAAGTTCGCTGTTGCGCCGTCGGAGCTATGGCTGAAACTGGGTGATGACGGTTTGAGAAGGGCGGCGTATCGAGGCGGGTGATGAAGCCTGCCAGAACCTCTCAAGGAGAGCGATACGCCATGAACGAGACGATCAAAGCCGCAGAGCGCCGCTTGATCAGCCTCGTCACCCAAATTGCAGCATAGCTCTGCGCCGTCCCGTGTGCACCACACAGAAGCTATGGTTCTCCGAAACGAATAATTCCGGATAGATCCCAGTCAGCCGCTTGAACACTTCCGTGACAGTGATCGATTTTGGCGCGGTTTTACCCTCATTGGGCTCAAACCCGAGCGCATGGTACAGGTTGGTCCAGTTTTTATCATTGTCGGCAAGCAAGGCCGGGCTGACATTTGACAGGGCGGCCCTGCCCAGTAGTTCCAGAGCCAGGCTGGACCAGAGCGCCTGCTCCCATCCGTCGGCAGACTCCGCCATCCGTTCGGCATAGCGCAGCGCTTTCGCGAACAACGCTTCGGCATCCCAGTTATCAGGTGTCGGCCCGGGCTCAATCGTCTTCTTCACTGCAGCCTCCCCAAATACACGCGCTCAAGCCTGCGTCCCTCGCAACCGGACGGGACCAGCGCTCGGGCATGGAGCATGCGCCAGTTATCAATGACCAATGTATCGCCTCGCGTCGCGAGCGCGATCGGCTGGCACGCTCGGAGACGCATCGCCTCCCGGAATTGCGCGGAGCCCTCCTCGCCGGCTTTGCTGGCGGGCTGTATAAATACCTCATCCCATCTCAGGATGGCACCCTCTTCCACCGGCTGATAGATTCGCAGCAGCGGAAGTTTTCCCTGGACCGGACGGACGATCGCCCGTGCGAGAAGGTCAAGTCCGACGCTACGGGCCAGCTCGGCCCCGTCAATCAGCATTGTCGGCACTTCCCAGAAGCCGACGACACAGCGCAGCATTAGGTAGCGCGGCGGCGCGCGCCAGTGCGCCATGTCGGTATGAAACGGAAAGGCCTGGAGCCCATAGAGCCCGCTATAGGAGTTTGGCGTCGAGGCTTCTTTCGCGGCCGGCGTCAGGGTGTGCACGGGATCGCCGTCGCCAAGCGACAACGGCTGGCCGAACGACGCGGCCACATCGCCAGCCGATCACTCCGGCCGCCAAGCCGGCATCAGGGCATAGCCGCGTTCGAGCACCTGGTCCCGAAGGCTGTTCATCCAACCATCCGTTGCTGGTTTCTCTGTCAGCACGATAGCCGGATGCCACCCTCACGCGCAATCTCACTTTTGCCAGCGGAGTTCGCCGGCGACGCGGAGCGCTACATACTCGGAGCGGCGACGGCGAACGGGCGGTCTCCGGCCGATACTACATGGAACCGCTTGCCGGGGGCAGTCGGTCCCGGTTTCCGCCCTGCGGTCGGCGCTTCTCTAATCGGCGTGTCGAGGTCAAGCGCCTTTCGCGCATTTTCTGGGCGGAACGAGTGAGATCGTCGTCCGCAGTCGGCCACAAAGATGACTTTGCGGCTTGGCGAGTATGGACTAGGCGCTGTAGATAGTAGGCCATTTGAAAGCCCTCCATATTTGCTGAGACCCGATGACCCCACCTAAAATTCGACCAGCGGAGCCTTCTGATTTACCTGGCATTTTGGCTCTCTATCGTCAGCTCAACCCCGGCGATCCTGTTCTCGATCTTCCCTCAGCCGAACCAACGTGGTTGGCATTGCTTTCGTGCGGCCTGACAACAGTGTTGGTGGCCGAAATGGAAGGAAAGCTTGTGTCGTCCTGCACACTTGCGATTGTGCCGAACCTGTCTCGGGGCGCTCGCCCTTATGGTGTGATCGAAAACGTGGTTACCGACGCAGATTATCGTCGGATGGGACTGGGACGCGCTGTTTTGCATGCTGCACGCGACAAGGGGTGGGAAGCCAACTGCTACAAGGTGCTGCTTGCGACGGGCTCCCAAAGGGAGTCGACTTTGCGGTTCTACGAGGGGGCAGGCTTTCAGCGAGGCGGAAAGACGTATTTCGAGATTCGCCGACCTTAACCCCGGACAGCGACTTCATGTCCGCTTGTGGCGCAATCCAGCTGCGCCTGCCCTTTTAACCGGTCAAGCGGTGCGCGAAGTGGCTTCGGCCGCTGCGCCGCTTCGCCTGGTATGCTCATTGTTTCCTTCAGTAGGGAAAGGGCGCTCTGCCCCCTCTCCCCTGCAAGGGGAAAATCGGCCTCCCCGTCCTTCCTCAGCTCGCTCGGCTCGCTTCGTGCAGGATCGACGCGGATCCGCATCCGCGGATTTGCGTCGCCCCTTCGGGCGGGTGATCCCCCTCCGATTTGTCCCCTTGCCCCCTCTCCCCCGCTGTTCCGCACGAGCTCGGGGAGCAGGAGCGGGGCTCCTGCCCCTTCGGGCACGAGACCGCTTCGCGGGAAAAAGGGAAAAGGGAATATCATGACCGAGATCATCACCATCGCATTGAACAAGCTGGACGCCGATCCGAAGAACGTCCGCAAGGCCTACAGCGCCGAGGGCGTCGAGGCGCTGGCCGCCAACATTCGAGAAGACGGCTACCGCCTGTTACAGAACCTCGTTGTTCGCAAGGGCGAGAAGAAGGGCCGCTATTTCGTGACGGCGGGCGGCCGACGCCTTGCCGCACTCAATCTGCTGGCCAAGGCGGGGGAGATCGCCAAGGATTTCCCCGTCGAGTGCAAGGAGCGCGAAGGCGAGATCGCCACGGAAATCAGCCTTGCCGAGAACATCTTGCGCGAGGACATGCACCCGCTCGACCAGTACGAGGCATTCGACGCGCTTGCCAAGCAAGGCAAGGACGTTGCCGACATCGCGGCCCGTTTCGGCACGACCGAAATCATCGTTCGCAAGCGGCTGGCGCTCGCCCGAGTGTCGCCGGTCCTGTTGCAGCTTTATCGCGATGAGGACATGAGCTTTGCGCAGCTATCGGCCTTCACCATCAGCGATGACCACGAAAGGCAGGTGACGGTTTGGAACGCGCTTCCCTCTTGGAACCGCGATGCGCATTCGATCCGGCGTGCGCTCACCGAGGAAATGATTGCCGCGACGGATAAGCGCGTGCAATTCATCGGCGGACTGGCGGCTTACGAGGAAGCCGGGGGAGCAGTCAAACGTGACTTGTTCGATGACCGTAACGCCGGATATGCGACGGATGCCGCCTTGGTCGAAAAGCTCGTAGCGGAAAAGCTCGAGGCGACCGCCTCGAACGTTCGCGCCGAAGGCTGGAAATGGGTAGAGTGCTCCCCAACCGCCCCCGCTGGCTATCATGCCATGAAGCGCCACTATCCGGAGGCGATTGCTCTTTCCGAGGAAGATCAGGCCGCGCTTGATGCCGCACAGACCGAATATGACGAGCTTGCCGAGTTGATCGAAAACGGCGTGGCCGACGACGAGGCAGAGACAAAGCTGACGGAGGTCGAAAAACGGATAGACGCGCTCAATGCCCGGACGGAAGGGTACAGCCCCGAGGCGTTGGAACAGGCGGGAACCCTCGTTTTCCTCGACTATTACGGTCGGCTTGCCATCGAGCGCGGTCTCGTAAAGCCGGACGAAAACGCCGAGATGGAGGACAGGGATGATGATGGTGAGGGCCACCCGAGCGGCAAGGGCACGGAAGCACCCAAAGTCCCGTCTATCAACCATTCGGCGGCCCTGATTGAGGACCTTACGGCACATAAGACTGCTGCGCTGCGCATCGAACTGGCGAACAATCCGGAGGTCGCCCTTGTTGCCGTCGTTCATGCGATGCTGTTGCGCGTGGCCTACCCGTACAACACGGAGCAGAGCGCCCTTCAATTGTCGCTGACATACGAGCGCTTGGAGCCGTCGATCAAGGACGCCGAAAGCTGCAAGGGCCTGGCCGCCTTCAATGACCTTGCAGACAACTACGGCCATCACCTGCCCGGCAATCCTGCCGATCTGTTCGATTGGCTCTTGGAGCAGCCGCAGGACAGCGTGCTTTCGCTGCTGGCGTTCGGCGCAGCGCACGCGGTCAATGCGGTGGAGAAGAAGTTCACGGACCGGAAAAAGGGTATCGAGCAGGCGAACCAGCTTGGCCACGCGCTCAAGGTGCATATGTCGGATTGGTTCGAGACGACCGGCGACAGCTATTTTAAGCACGTCAACCGGACGACCATTGAACTTGTGGTGGCCGAGGCGAAGGGCGGTGAAGCGGAATTGTCGGTGAGAGCCGCGACTAAGAAGTCCGAGGCGGTGACAATCGCGGACCGCCTTGTTAACGGAAGCGGCTGGCTACCGGCCCCTGTTCGGATATCCTCACCCGAACAGATCGACGAGGGCAAAAGCTCTGCCGAAGACGAGCAGTTCCCCCAAGCGGCTGAGTAACCAGTCGCGGGCCGGTCACGTTACCCGCGTGATCGGCCCTCCCGCTGTTTGGAGCGCACCGATGATTGCGGGCAGGATCGACCTGGCCCGCAATCATGTTGAGGGGAGGCCCGACCCCCTCCCCTCAGTCCCCTTCCCGCCCGGTTTCGGACGGCGCGATTGCGTATTTGTGTTGATGAGGATATGAAAAAAAGGATATGATAATATCCTCGAAAGGATATATGCCGATGCCGCTTTACATCAAGGATCCCGAGGTGGACAGGCTCACCGAGGAGCTTATCGGTCTCACGAAATCCAGCAAGGTTGAGGCGGTTAAAGCCGCGCTCAAGCACGAGATCGCCAACCACAGAGGTAGTCTGCCAATGCGCGAGCGGCTTGCCAAGTCCCTCGCCATGGCGCGCGAAGCTGGCCCGTTCGCTCCCGGCGACCATAAGCGCGAAACAGATGAAATGTGGGGCGAAGACTGAATGCTGTTCGTTGATGCGTCTGTCGTCGTCGCCATCCTCGCCCAGGAGCAAGACGCCGCCGAACTCATGGGCCGGTTAGAACGGGACGGCGGTCCTTTTTACGTATCAGCCGTGGTCCGTATGGAGGCCACCCTGTCGCTGACGCGCAGGCTGGCCGAGGCGACCGGTAAGGACAAGCCCGCCACTGCCGAAATGATGGAGATCGCCCGCCGCTTGGTCGATCAATTCGTTGCCGATCTGGAAGCGCGCGAGGCAATGATTTCCGGCGATGTAGGTAGCAAAGCTCTCGATGCCGCTCGGCAGTTTGGAAAAATTGTGAATCATCCGGCCAAGCTGAATATGGGCGATTGCTTCACCTATGCCTGCGCCAAGGCTTACCGCATGCGGATTGCCTACAAGGGCGATGATTTCGGCCAGACCGATCTAGGCTGGTAGAATCACTGAAGGTTCCCGATTTCTCGAGTCGGCCGCATCCTGCATCATTTTGCTGCAACACGCCATGTCCGAAGCAGCCTATTCGGCGTCGATACTAAGCGCGAAATTCTGAAAAACCAATACATTGACGCCATAGACACGCACCTTAGGCGGTTATGCGTGTAGCACGTTGTTGCGCCATTATGCTTTATGACGCTATGTTTTCAAATCAGCGGAATCAGCGCGATTCCGGAGCTGACATTCTGACCATATTTACGGAGAAGACACACCGACCAGAAAAGAAAAACCGCTCCCGAAGAAATCCGGAAGCGGTCTGTGAGTCGATAAATTAGCCAAGTCACTTCTCGCAGACCCTCCCTTCCCTGTCAATGACGAAAGCACCTTTTCGGTGAACGGCGAAGCTTTCCCTGGTCTCAAGACGGAGACGAGGAATGGGGAATACCCAAACGCATCAGCGGCCAAACGGCCGCCGGATAACGCCGCAGCGTGCCCACTTTTGCCGGCTGGCAGAGTCGGCACGAGTCGGGACGATTACGCGCGCCCAATTGGCCGTACTTGTTCAAAGCCTTCCGTGCATTGGCCTGATCAATGGAACCGAAAGCCATTTGCTGGTAGCTTTGATCAACACGGCTCAGGCCGATACATTCGACAAATCGGGCCGTCCGATCGTGTTTAAGTCCAACCAACAACTGGCGTTTGAAATCGGCCGGTCGGTCGGCCGCGTCAGCCGTATGTTGTCGCGCCTGTTCGACGCTGGTCTTATCACCATGCAGGACAGCGGTAACTACAAGCGCTATCCCATACGCAACGGCGAAGGCGAGATCACGGACGGGTGCGGGATTGACCTGCGAATTCTGATCGTTCGATATGCCGAACTCGATGAATTGGTCAGGCAGGCGCGCGCCGAGAAGAAGGCCGCAGATGCGGCTTTGCGGCGCTATCGGGGCGCGCTGCGCAACGCTCGCCAAGCCCTAGCGATCGCTACCGAGCAATCCGAGCACGTTATGAGGCTGATCGAAGGCCGCATCGATCGCGTGAGCAATCTTGTTGGGATCGCGGGCAAGGCCACGAGCGGTACGCTACGCCGGGCAACAGCCCTCTTGAAATGGTTTGTAGAGCGATTGATGCAACTTCCGCGCCGATCGGCAGAGGTGCAAGAGACCCAAAATATGACATGCCCGCATGTCGAAAACGGCATGCACAAACAGATTACAACCCCCTATCCACTTGCAGATAGTAGTGAAGAACGGCGTTCGGCTAATGCCGAACAATTCAATTCCCTTGAGGCTGGCTCCGCCAGCAAATGGGCTTTTGAAGAAAGCCTCGGGCGGCGCCGGAGCGAAATCAACCAGCCACAGCGCCTGCCGCAGGCAATAGTGGCCTTGCAAGACGTGCTTAGGGCGGTGCCAGCATTGAAGACCTATGGGTTTACGCCCACCAGTTGGGCCGACCTGGCGCGGGCCGTGCCGCTGATGTGCCGATTTGCCGGGATCTCCGAGGATGCCCGCCGCCGCGCCGTCGAGCTGATGGGCGAGCAGCAAGCCGCCGTCGCGGTCGCCTTGACGCTAGAGAAATACGACCGGCAGGACGTCAAGTCGCCGGGAGGCTATTTGCGGGCCATGTCGGACCGCGCGGCCGCGGGCAAATTGCGTCTCGCCCGCTCCGTTTTCGGGCTTGCCGCCCGAAATTCCATGGAGGTCACACATTGAGACGCAATGCCCTATAGACGCTTTAGCCGCCTTTTTGATCAGCCACGGCACTGTGGAGGCCGCCGACATGTCCGGCCGAGCCCGTGTGATTGATGGCGACACCATCAGCATCAGACAGCAGCGCATCAGGATCGCGGCCATCGATGCCTGCGAGCGCGACCAGACCGGTTTGAAGGATGGCAAGGTCTGGCGCTGTGGCGCCGCGGCCCGCAGCTATCTTGGAAAAATGAGTCCGTACGACTATCGCCGTTCGAAATCTTCCAGGATTCCATGACCGAAATAGCCGACTTAGCGCGATGGCAGCCGACGGATTTCGATCCATATTGCTTCACGGTTTTGGCGAAAAGCCGGGATTTCCGTTGATCATGGCGGATTTGTGAATAATATTGGTGCAGCCTTTGCGGCTTTAGGCTGATGACGAACAGGAGGCGCGTTGCCAGAAGCGGTCATGTCTCACCCCTCCAAGGCGGTTGCTTTTGACGCTCGTTCGCACGTCGACGCGGTTGGCGCAAAGCGGAGGACACAAAAATTTCCCCGCCTTCGGCCTCCTCGCGATACAAATTTTTGCGTCCTCTCGCCTCCTCCGCTCATGCTCCGGCCTACGGTGCGCACCGCTTTCCGCCGTGCCCTTGGAACGATCATCGCAACCACCAAAGAGGAGTGACTGACATGACCACCACCAACTACATCCAGTTCGACGGCGACAACCTCGACACTGCAAAGGGCGCAGGCCTCATCTCCACGATCGACCGCGACCTGGACATCAAGGCTGTGCCGTTCACGTCCGACAATGAAAAGGCCCCGACGCACCGCGTTTATGCCAAGTCACCGCGCGGCCATGATATCGAGGTCGGCGGCATCTGGAAGAAGAAGAACCAGGACGGTAAGCCCTACTACACCCTTTCGATCCGGCGCCTTGGCTTTAACGCCAATCTGGGCCGGTTCCCCGGCCAGGACGATCCGACACTGCAGGCGATTATCGAATGGGAACCCCGCGATTGACCCGCGCAGAGCGCCCGGCGACCAGCCGGGCGCTCACCGTCGAAAGGCCAGAAAGTCCCGCAAAGTGCTGGATTTCCAGCATTTTTCCTGATAGGGTGGCCGGTAACTGGAGATTTGACGATGAACGTTCATTCCCGCCGTCCGGATCGTTCCCCGGAAGCCGTAGCAAAGCGCAAGAAAGCCACCGATCAGGCGCGCGCTGCCAATATCCGGCAGGGTTACACGCACGATCCTGTCCTCGAGGACGCTACCGCCGCCTACGTCGCTGGCGAGATCACCCGCGAGGAGTACCGTCTGCGCGTCGTGCGCGCTCCGGCACAATAGGCCTTTCAACCCTCTAAAGGCAAAAAGCCGCCTGCAGCAAGCAGGCGGCTTTTTGTTGACCTTAGCCATGGCAGACGAGCAGACCAAAGGTAGCTATACCTATCCCAACACCTCTGACGATCCGGATAGGAGGGATGTGCTGCGCAACAGGTTCGGCATCCAGTCGCAATCGGAGCTGCGCACCGAAGAGTACCGTGCTGCGGCTTTCCGGATGGCGGAAATTGCCGAAGGTGATGGCCCGTCTGGAAATTTCGACAAGCAGCACCTGAAGGCAATTCACGGCTACATTTTTCAAGACGTCTACGAGTGGGCGGGCCACACACGCAACGAAACTCCGATCGTTGACGGCCAGCGGGTGGAGCCGATTGGAGGCCTGTCCAAAGGCGGCACCTCGTTCCTGCCCGGTTCGCGAATAGAAATGGGCCTGGATGAGGCCCTGAAGCCGATTCGAGATCCGCAAGCCCTTCTCAATGCAACGCCAGAGGAATTCGCCGACAGAGCCGCGAAAGTTCTCTCCGAGCTGAACTATGTGCATCCATTCCGAGAGGGAAACGGGCGCACGCAAGAGGCCTTCATTTCGGAGCTCGGCTGCCAATACGGGCACGAGATCGATTTCACCGTCATCAGCAAGCCACGCATGCTCGAGGCGTCGATTGCGACCACCAACGATCCGTCGAGTTCGGCAATGAAACACGTGCTCGAAGACGCGATCAATCCGAACCGACGTGAAGCCTTGCGCGCGGCCTTTGCCGACCTTGAAGAACTCGGTGAGAAACCATTCGAGCACAACATACGCACCGCCCGCGCCGGCGAAGAAATCAGCGGCCAGGTTCTCGGACACGACAATCGCATAGCCACTTTCGTAACCGATCAGGGTATCGTTGCCGCCGATCGCGCCGACCTGCCTGAGCGCCTACCGAATGAGGGCGAAGAGATCACCATCACTGCTCGTTCGGACTTTTCCCGGCTGGAGCGTGCGCAACCGGCCCAGGAGCCGCAATCGCAGCAGCAGCCCGCCAGGCAGCCGCAGCAGGACAATAACCCGGAGCTCAAGGCAATCGAGGCGCAAATGGCGGCACAGCGAAGCCGTGAGCGCGATGACGACGAGCGTGGCCGGTGACCAGCTCCGGCGATAACAAGCTGCATGATGCTATCTATGTTCGGGAGGCACCAAGTTCTGCGCCTTCCCTTTCCGTCGGATGATTGACGGACAAGCTACGATAGCCCCTCCCCCACGCAACCGCTAACGCAGTCCTCCACTTCGTTGCGGCCCTTTGGGTGCATGGGCTCGCTTCGGCTATCTCCGTTTTTTGCCGTCAACCAACGGAAGGAGACGGCAATGCAGAACATCAAGGACACCTACCAGCGCATCACCGACGCCATCATTGAGCAGCTTGAAGCCGGCACTAAACCGTGGATCCGGCCCTGGCGCGGAAACAGCCGCGGCTCTCTCGTTCCGCGCCGCGCAACCGGGGAAGCCTATCGCGGAATCAATGTCCTGATGCTGTGGCTCGCAAGCGAGCTTGCCGGCTACGAGGAAAGCACCTGGATCACTTATCGCCAAGCTCAGGATCTCGGCGGCCAGGTCCGAAAGGGCGAGAAAGGAGCCCTCGTCGTCAAATACGGCACTTTCACCCCGAAGGAGCGCGAAGATGATGACGAGCGCGCAATCCCCTACCTCAAAGGCTACACAGTTTTTAACGTCGAGCAGATCGACAATCTTCCGGCGCGGTTCTACCACCCGACTGAGGAGCTGCCGGCGACGACGATACCGCTTCTGGAAACCGTCGAAACATTCGTCCGCAATACCGGCGCCGCGGTCACATACGGCGGAACAATGGCTTGCTACCGTCCCGCAGTCGACGATATCCTCATGCCGGACCGGGCAAGGTTCGCGGGCGAAGTCCACCTTTACTCGACCCTGCTGCATGAGATCTCACACTGGTCAGGCGCAAAGACCCGCCTGGACCGAGACCTGAGCGGCCGATTCGGCGGCGAGAGCTACGCGATTGAGGAGCTAGTTGCCGAGCTCTCCGCTTCGTTCCTGTGTGCTGATCTTGGTGTCGCGCACGATCCTCGCGACAATACCGCCACCTACCTCGAGAGCTGGCTCAAGGTGCTGAAGTACGACAAGCGGGCGATCGTCACAGCGGCCGCGAAGGCCCAGGCTGCCGCCGATTTCCTCAACGGTCTCCAATCTCAGGAGCAGAGTAAGGTCGCCTAGCGGCCTTCATTCATGCTGGTCGACGAAGCCTCTGCCCCTTGCTCCCCAGGCGGCATGCGCTTCAAGAGCCGGATCAGGTCGCGCGTGGTGTCCGGTGGCAGCCGTTCAATTAGCCTCGTCAGCGTTCGGCGCTCTTCCGCCTCTTCCGGCGTCTTACCCCAAAGGTGCGGCGCAGCTTCAAAGATCATGTCTAAGGGCATGAAGCCCATGAGCTCACAGAGATGAATCAGGCGGGGAACGGTCATGCGCGATTCCGCGCGCTCGTACCGCCCATAAACGGACACGGAAAGCCCGAGCAAATGAGCCAATTCCGCTCGGGAGAGGTTTTTGGATTCACGAATGTCCTTTAGAAAATTCGAGATCCGTTCATCCATTTCTTTTGCGGTTTGGATGCCTTCGAAGCCGGACTTCCGATAGACCGGCCTCTCTAATTCCGGATCGTTTGTTTCAATTAAACCGCGTGCGCTTTTGTAGCTGCTTAGATCAATCACGATCCTACCTTTATTGTATGAAATGCCGCCCTCGGCGGCCACTATGCACCAAATTTAAGCAATTTGGCACACCCCCTCCTCCTGAATCACAGCGGTTTTTCCTACCTATTTGGGGGGATTTTTAAGATGCGACCAGAGGCAGTGAACCGAAATGCTTCAAGTTATGCCATCGATGTGGAGCACTAACATTGTTCGAAAAACGCAAAAAAGCAATTAACGATTCTTCGCAGCACCATCTTCCAACCGTCCGGCTTCGCTTGAAAAACTGCTTCAATTTGCGTTTCACCTTCGATCCAGGTCAGCCGCGCCATCAGCTCGCAGGCCATCTCGCCCTGCGAAATTCGGATACAGCGGTTAACGCTCACCTTTGAACCAATGCCATGCTTTTTTAGGTCCCATTTGGATAAGTCGAACAGCTGGGCTTTCGCTTCATCGTCGGTCGGCCATGTAGCCTTTTCGGCTTCGGCCTGCACGATCTTCAGTTGAGGCAAAATGGTTTCAGAAATGTCTCTTTTCCCGGCCGTCGGGCGGCCGAGGTGAGGCGCAATGTAGACACCGAGCACGCAGCCGAAATCTACGCCCAACCCGTCAGGCAGGCAACCGCAGCCCAGTTAACGTGACAATACCCTGCAGGTTGCTCGGCAACAAACGAGCCTCCGATCGTAGCGCCGGTCGACCCGAAGAGGCCGACAATCGTTGTGGCGCCAGGCAGGATCCCTGCGACGAGCACGACATACATCAGTCGCCGCGCGAAATCGTTGAGTTCTCCGCCGAAGATCAGCATGCCGCCGGCAATCGCGACGGCCGCCAATGCGATGTAGCCGGCGACCGGTCCCGTGATCGACTGCTGGATCTGCTCGAGCGGGCCCTCCCAAGGCAGGCTCCCGCCTGAACCGGCGAATGCAGGCCCAGCAAGTGAGACGCAAATCAATGCGCCGATAGTTCCCAAACGGAGATAGCGATTATGCAGCATGACTGTCCTCATCGATCTGCGGAGAGTGTTCTGTCTGGTAGCGCGAGCCGTTGAACCCCTCGACGTGGAGTACCTCCCGCACCCGTCGTCCCCGCCCTGCGCGCTCGATCGAGATCACAAGATCGACCGCTTCGCCGATCACGGCTTGCATTGGCTGTTGGCTAGCTTCCGACGTCAGTTGCTCGAGGCGCCGAAGCGCCGACATTGCGGTATTGGAATCGATGGTCGTGACGCCGCCGGGATGTCCTGTGTTCCAGGCTTTCAGCAGGGTCAGCGCCGCGCCGTCGCGGACCTCACCAACGATGATGCGATCGGGACGCAGACGCATCGTGCTTTTCAGCAGCCTGGCCATATCGACCGCGCCGCTCGTGTGAAGGCAGACGGCATTCTCCGCTGCGCATTGGATCTCGGACGTATCTCGAGGATCACCATCCTGTCTTCCGGGGCTGCCGAGACGATTTCGGCGATGACTGCGTTTGCAAGGGTTGTTTTGCCTGAGCCCGTGCCGCCAGCGATGACGATGTTCAGGCGATTGGTGATGGCACTGCGAATGATCGAGGCTTGCGCTTCGGTCATGATCTTGGTGGTCACGTCGTCGTCGAGTGGAATGAGCTGCGAAGCACGCCTTCGGATAGTAAACGTCGGCGAGTTGACGACGGGAGGCAGAAGCCCTTCGAAGCGATGGCCGCCAATCGGTAGTTCACCAGAGATAATAGGCCGTTCTCCATCGGCTTCGGACTGGAGAGCGTGCGCCACCGATCCGATAACGATCTCGGCTGCGGTAGCCTGCATTTCGCCGGCTGGCGCAACGCCGTGACCCAAGCGCTCGATGAAGAGCTTACCATCTGGGTTGAGCATGATCTCGACGACTGTCGGGTCTTCAAGGGCAATGCAAAGGCGCTCGCCGAGTGCGTCCTGGAGTTTGCGGACAAGGCGGGAGTGCGACTGAAGCATGGGGAAGATCGTCTCCTCGTTTGAGTGCGTGAGGAGACAGACCCCGGTGGCCGCGCGAAGTCTATGCGCAATTTTGCACCTCGCGAGTCGCGGGTGATTCCGTCACGGTCGCGTCGATTCGGTGGAGGGGCAGCAAGTTCCGCTGTTGGAGCAGAATATGAATCACAGGAAATATGACCCGCGAGAATGCATCATAAGGTGGATAAAGCGCTGGAATCTAACGATTAGTTGAGCTGACGCTGGAAATCTTCGTTTCGCGTTAAGGCTTTGTTAACTTTAAAAATCTTGCAAAACACGTTGGAATGAGTTGTCTTATCCACGGCAAAAAGATGTATTTACGAAATTTACCGTGTGTACGAGAGGACGTCGTGGAGAATCCCGCTCAGCTTCAGAAGGCTATCCATAAACTGATAGCGGCGCACGCGCGAGATCTCTCGGGCGCGCTTCACGAGCATCGTGTGAAACTCTATCCACCCGAAGCTCGAAAGACGCTTCGGTCGTTTTCATCGACGGAGGCCGCGAAGCTCATCGGTGTCAACGATGGCTACCTTCGCCATCTTTCGATCGAGGGCAAGGGGCCGCAGCCCGAGATCGGAAATAACAATCGCCGTTCGTATTCGGTCGAGACTATTCAGGCACTCCGCGAGTATCTCGACGAGAATGGCAAGGGTGACCGTCGGTACTCACCGCGTCGCAGTGGGCGCGAACACTTGCAAGTTATCACCGCGGTAAACTTCAAGGGAGGCAGCGGTAAGACCACCACGGCTGCTCATCTTGCTCAATATCTTGCACTGAATGGATATCGGGTTCTCGCGATTGATCTCGATCCGCAGGCAAGTATGTCCGCGTTGCACGGTTTCCAGCCCGAGTTTGACGTCAAGGACAACGAGACGCTCTACGGCGCCGTTCGTTACGACGAAGAGCGTCGCCCGCTGAAGGACGTCATCAAGAAGACCTACTTCACGAACCTAGACCTGGTGCCCGGCAATCTCGAGCTCATGGAGTTCGAGCACGACACTGCGAAGGTACTTGGCTCGAACGATCGTAAGAATATCTTCTTCACTCGCATGGATGACGCGATCGCATCTGTGGCCGACGACTACGATGTCGTCGTCGTGGACTGCCCTCCCCAGCTGGGCTTTCTCACGATCTCGGCGCTTTGCGCGGCGACTGCCGTACTGGTGACGGTACACCCGCAGATGCTCGACGTTATGTCGATGTGCCAGTTCCTTCTCATGACCTCGGAGCTCTTGAGCGTCGTTGCGGATGCTGGCGGCAGCATGAACTACGATTGGATGCGCTATCTAGTCACGCGGTACGAACCTGGCGACGGTCCGCAGAACCAGATGGTATCGTTCATGCGAACCATGTTTGGCGAGCACGTTCTCAATCATCCGATGCTGAAGAGCACGGCAATCTCGGACGCCGGCATCACCAAGCAGACGCTCTACGAAGTCAGCCGGGACCAGTTCACCCGCGCGACCTACGATCGAGCAATGGAGTCGCTCGACAACGTCAACAGCGAGATCGAGCAACTGATTCAATCGTCGTGGGGGCGGAAATGATACTGACGAAAAGCGCCCGATGCCCCCTCGCCCTTGAAAAGTTGCCAGCCGGAAACTTTGGGCCTAACGGCTTGGAAACGCTCGTTGGTTTCGCGATTTCCGCTGCGAAGAAAGGAGCCGCAAATGGCTAGGAAACATCTTCTTTCCGACCTCGCAGGTCCAAAGTCGTCAGCAGCTGACTTGTCTCCAGAGGAAAGCGTCACACCTCAATACGCTCCTCGCGGTGCCATTGGTGCCGTCTCCCGATCGATCGAGCTCTTGAAGTCCCAATCTCTGATGGAGCTCGACCCCGATCTGATCGACGCACCGTCCGTCATCGACCGCCTCGACGAGGATGGCGAGCAGTTCGAGGAGTTTGCGCGCAACATCCGCGAGAACGGACAGCAGGTTCCAATTCTCGTTCGACCGCACCCCTCAATCGAGGGGCGCTATCAGGTCGCCTATGGGCGTCGGCGCCTTCGTGCTGTGAAGCAGGCCGGGCTCAAGATCAAGGCGGCAGTCAGGACCTTGACGGACGACGAGCTCGTCTTGGCCCAAGGCCAGGAAAACAGTGCTCGCCAGGATCTGTCATTCATCGAACGTGCTCTTTACGCTGCGGAACTCGAGGCGAGCGGAGTTCAGCGTTCAGTCATCATGGCGGCTCTTGCCGTCGATAAGAGCAATCTTTCCCGTCTGATCCAGGCTGCAACGCAGCTGCCAGCTGATGTCATCCGTTCAATCGGGGCTGCCCCTAAGACCGGACGCGATCGTTGGGTCGAACTTGCAACGCGGCTGGGCAAGGACGGAGCGGTCGACAAGGCACGCGAAGTATTGTCCGATAGCACGATCAAGGCCCTCCCCTCGGACGAGCGGTTCGCGGGGGTCTTCGAGGCTCTAGCGCCGAAGAAGCCTAGGAAGGAAAAAGCTCAAGCTAAGGTTTGGCAGGCCGACGATGGCGTCAAGGCAGCAAGCCTCCGGGAAGACAAACGCACGCTTACGCTGACGATCGACAAGAAGGCGGCCCCTGATTTTGGGGATTACCTTGTGTCGGTCCTGCCAGAGATCTACGCCTCGTTCAAGAAAACGAAGCAGTAGGTAATTCGAGACGAGGAAAGGATCGAAAGAGCAAAGAAAAAGCCCTCCGAAACGGTGTTCCAGAAGGCCTCTCTCAGTTTGGTCGC
>NZ_CP064191.1:300000-441467 GCF_015353075.1 Rhizobium sp. 007
GAGTACGCCGAGACCGGCCAGGTCTACGACGAGTACCGCGAGGGTTACGGTGGCGACGTCGAATACCGCTACGCCGACTTTCCGCTGGCGCTGGGCGAAGCGATCATGATGAACCACGCGCTTTTCGCAGGGCTGTTGCACGCTGGAGCGACGCCGATCACCGACGACCTATTCCACAACCGCGCACTGTCCCTGAAGCTGCGTCGAGCATCTCGCGATCCAGCGGTGCAGCCGGCCCGCGCCGAGCGCGCACGGCAGCTCAAGCTCGATCTGGTGGCGGCCACCGCTCTGATGGACTCGCAGCTGAATTTGCCGGTGCTGAGTCACGAGCTGCCGCTGGCAGAAGTGCTAGAGTACCGCCGGCAGCACGACGGCGACCTGCGTCAGGCGCGCAACAAACTTGGATGGATGGCGCGCCGCATCGAGGCGGAGCCGTGGACCAGGGAGTTCGCGGAGGAACTCGAACACAAGACCATTCCCGACCTCGCCAACGACTTGGACGAAGCACGCAAGGCGCGCGACAGCTGGCTCGGCAGCAACCGCGGTCGGCTCGCGCTGAGCACAACGGGCATCGCGGTAGGAGCGGCGGCTGCCGTGCTGTCGGTCTTCGCCGCGCCTCTCACGCCCGTCGCGCTTGCCACGGCTGGCCTGGGCCTCGTCTCGGCCGGGCGCCGAATGGCTGCTCGATTGGCGCGACGGGAAGAAGAGCATTCAGGAAAACGGATTGCACTACTTGCTGAACGCATAAACAAGCAGACGAAGAGGCAGGTCCGACGGAGGACGACTATGGGCACACAAGGGACGAATCAGTCCCAGGAGCCTCGCACTTTCGTGGTGACCGGTCACGTCCGCTTCGTCGACGACATTCCGGCGTTCCGGACCATGGTCGTCGCCTTCGATCGGGATCTGCGGAGGGAGCAGCCGCTGGGGAGGCGCAAACGGACCGGAATGGTGCCTTCAATCACAACTCCAATGATTTGAGAATCCTGAATCACAAAATGCGAAACGCTTGAGGTCATTGATTTTGTGAGAAAAAGATGATCTTGGGCAGGGTTCCGATCGGCGCGGATCGGGACCCCGTAAGGGATGAAATTCGCTAAACATCTGAATCGGCACCGAAGGTTGGCTCTGACGCAAAGTTGGTGCACCTTGCTCGTGTGGCACCTTATCCGGGCTTGAAGATCGTCGAGCGTTCCGCCGCCACTGACGCTTCACGAGCTTGAGCTTTGTGATCGGTCCTTCGGTCTGTCCACTCGACCACGATGAGACGATCGCTGCTCGATCCGCCTGCATGTCTTTCGCTACCCCGTTGCCGAATGAAGCAACCAGACTATCGCGGGCGCGGTCGATCCATGGGTTAAGCTGACACTCTGCTTTGCGCCGGATCATGATGTGGAAGTCGGCGATGATATCGCGAGCGACAACAAGCCGTGGCACACCACTTTCGATGGCGGCGATCGTGACGGTTTCCGATTTGGTCAGGCTATCTCTGCTTGTCGTTAGCAAACGGGCAATAGTCCGGGCGGATGGAATGTAAGCGCGTAGGCTACCCCACGTAGCTTTAGGGCCGCAGAGCGCGCATTTTCTGCATGAGTCATGCGGAGAATCCTATGAGCGACAGTGTGAATCAGCATCGAACATTCGAGGTTTTGACAGCGGAGCCGGTGCAGTCTCGACGCAAGCCGCGTCATTGGTCGGATGAAGATAAGGCACGGCTTGTGGCGGAGGCGCTCTCGCCGGGGGCCAATATCTCGGCGATTGCGCGTTCTCAGGGACTAGACCCATCGCAGCTCTACGCGTGGCGTCGTAAGGCGCTTTCGTCGGGAATGGTTGCCCCATTGACGGAGAGACCGAGGGCGCCAGTCAAGTTCACGCGCTTTGAAGCGGTGGGCAGTTCCATGGTGGAAATCGTCGTAGGCGATGTCGTGGTGCGCGCCGGCGGCGATGTTGACCCCGATCACCTGGCGAAGATTCTCTGGGCGGTGCGCAAGACATGATCGCCTCCGGTGTGGTGGTTTACGTGTCGTGCCAGCCGGTCGACTTCCGCAAGGGAGCCGCGTCTTTGATGGCGCTGGTGAGGGATGGCGGCCTCGACCCGTTCAATGGTTCGCTTTACGTGTTCCGGTCGAAGCGGGCGGACCGTGTTCGGATCGTCTGGTGGGACGGCAGCGGGGTCTGCCTCTATTCGAAAATTTTGGAAGAGCAGAGCTTTTGCTGGCCGGGCATATCGGCGGCGCGAATGCGTCTGGACCATTCGCAACTGATGGCGCTTCTGGCTGGGCTTGATTGGAAAAGGATCCGCCCGGCCAAGATCAGGCGGCCGTTGTTGACGGGCTGAAACCGACCTGCGACAAGATGAATCATGCGGCTGTAATGGTTGGGAACGGCTGTTTTTGTGCTCTATTACCTCTCATGGTTTTACCCGCTTCCGACCTGCCGGACGACGTCGATACGCTGAAGGCGATGATCCTGGCGATGGTCCGCGAGCAGGCTGCGAACGAGACGCGGCTTGCCACCGCGGCTGCGGAGATCGCCCGGCTGGAGGCCGTCGAGAAGAGCGCCAACGAGCGGATCGCCAATCTCACATCGATCCTGAAAGTTTTGCAGCGCACGCAACATGGCAAGCGTTCCGAGCGGCTGCGCCTGGGTATCAACGACGAACAGGTATCCTTTGCTTTCGAGGAGGTCGAGACCGGCCTTTCGGAAATCCAGAGCGAACTCGACCGCGCGGCCAAGGACAAGCCGAAGCGTGCCCCACGTCCGCGCAAAGGCTTTGCCGCTCACCTCGAACGCATCGAGGAAGTTATCGAGCCGGAAATCCCGGCCCACTGCGCGGGTCTTGAAAAGGGTTTGATCGGCGAAGACCGCTCCGAGCGGCTGGACGTCGTGCCACCGAAGTTCCGGGTCATCGTGACGCGCCGCCCCAAATACGCCTTCCGGGGTCGTGACGGCGTGGCTCAGGCCTTGGTGCCAGCACACATCATCGAAAGCGGCCTACCGACGGAACGGCTGCTTGCCTATATCGCTGTCTCGAAATACGCCGACGGTCTTCCGCTTTACCGGCAGGAGGCGATCTATCTACGCGATGGCGTCGAGGTCAGCCCGTCGTTGATGGCGCAGTAAATGGGGCATCTGGGCTTCGAATTGCAGATGCTCGCCGATTATATCCTGAAACGCGTCAAGGAGGGCGAAAGGATCTTCGCCGACGAGACGACCTTGCCCGCTCTTGCCCCTGGGTCCGGGAAACCACCAAGGCCTGGCTATGGGCCTACGCACGCGATGATCGACCATATGGTGGAACCAGTCCGCCGATGGTTGCCTATCGCTTTGAAGACAGCAGAGGCGCCGATTGCGTGGCGCGTCATCTCGCCGGATTCAGCGGCATCCTGCAGGTTGATGGCTACTCGGCCTATACCAACCTGGCCAAGACGCGGGCCAAAACCGGCAGCAGTGAAACGATCCAGCTCGCAGGGTGCTGGGCGCACCTGCGCCGCAAGTTTTACGATCTGCACATCAGCGGTGTCTCACAGGCCGCGACGGACTCGATCTTCGCCATGACCGAGTTGTGGAGGATCGGGGATGAGGTTCGGGGCAAGGATGCCGGGAGCCGCGCGGCGTGGCGCCAGGAAAAATCCGCGGCCATCGTCTCCAGCCTGTTTGACCTTTGGGAAAAGGAGCTGGGTAAGGCCTCGGGAAAATCCAAAACCGCCGAGGTGATCCGCTACGCGCTCACCCGGCGCGAGGCGCTGGAACGCTTTATAACGGACGGCCGCATCGAAATCGACTCCAACATCGTCGAACGGGCGATCAGGCTCCAAACAGTTACGAGAAGAAATAGTCTTTTTGCCGGCAGCGAGGGTGGCGGACGAACCTGGGCGACGGTGGCCACCTTGCTGCAAACGGCCAAAATGAATAGCGTCGATCCCCTCGACTGGCTCTCCCAAACATTGACCCGCATTGCTCAAGGCTGGCCAGCATCCGAAATCGAAGCGCTCATGCCCTGGAGCTTCAAGCCTGACGTTATCGGCTGACCGCTTACGATGGAATGCGACTTAGGCATTCCGCATCGGCCTATCCGCCCGTCGGCGTCGCGTGGCCCATTCGCTGACCACCCGCCGCGAGCCGCGGAAGCCTGGCGTTTTTAGACGTCGCCATAGCTCGGTGGCGTTCCGCTTGCCGGCCGTCCACTGCGCGTCGAGCCATTCCAGGTAGAGTTCCAGTGAGCTCTCGTGAGCGGAATACATCGCTACGTTGACCTCTGAGAACCTACCTGACAAGTCCTCGGCTATGACCGGTGCAGCGCACGATTTCCTTGATCGTTGTGCCATCCGTCAGCTTGGCGTTCTTCTATCCAGTTGGCGCAGCCGCTTCATCTTCGAGGGCATCAGATCGGCATATTTTTGCGCCAATTGTAAAAGGTCGCGTCCGAAATGCCTGCCTTGCGGCAGACCTCGCCGACCGCCGTTCCGTCCTCCGCCTGCTTCAGCACGAACGCGATCTACGCTTCCGAAAACCTCGAGGCCTTCATCGAATTCTCCTCCTCTTCCCCATGGGGGATCATAAGTGGAAAATTCCAGTTCCAATTGGCCTAAATTAACGGGGGGGCATGTCAAGTGTAAGGCATCCATACTGTGAATGGGCTACATCCAAACAATCACTTTGGGGGACCTCAAAAAACTCACTATGGTCCAAACGCTACCAGCATGCGGTTAGGATCCGGTGCGCATGAGTAGCACGGAATTAAGAAGGCGAGGGTGACAATTGGCCACGTTCACAGTAGTTATTCCATTCTACCAGAAGGAGGCCGGCATTCTGCGCCGGGCGTTAGCGTATTTAGTCAAACCTACACTAGCACAACTAGCAAAAGGTAAGTTGACGGGTGCCCAATGGTGAGAAATGCCCCTCATTTTCTCGCATCCTGCGGAGGCAATGAGACCATCTCACTGAGAATATCATCAGGACAATCTTCGCGCTTCTAGGAAGTCGATATATTCCTCCGCGTCACGGCGCTCGGACAAACCCGGCGTGTTCAGACGCGACGCAGCGATGGATTTGTCAAAAAACCTGTCATTGCACTGCTTCACCTCTACCGCGCTGGAGGTGGCCTTGATGCGTGCATAACGAACATGGATGGGAGAAAGAAAACATGCGTCGGTTATGGCGGGCCCGAGACCTTCGTCCGGAGATCGCGAATGTTGACGATGTCTTGTGCCTGATTGCACGACACGGAGGCGTCTATAAAGTTAGGAGAGGCAGTGCGCTGTTCAAGGATCCGCTTGTCATTCAAGCGAGGCGCCACGGTCTGATTGATATGACTTCGGCCGCCTTTGGTCGCGTCGCTCTCACATTCACTGAGCGGGGGGCAATCCTGGCCCTTGCTACCGAAGCGCGGCGGCAAAGCAAAACACAGTCTGTCAGTCAGATGTGAAAGGCTTGCGATCTTCTTCACGCAGTCGCTAGGCCCGTTTCGCAACCCTGAAGATCGTCGGCGATGAAGCCAAGACGGAACCGGCAGGTCCGACCGTCGATGTCAAAACGCTCCATGCCAAGATCGGAGAACTGACGTTAGAGAATGATTTTTTATCCGGTGCGCTCGGCAAAGCCGGATTGCTGAGCGGAAAGAAATGATCAATCGCGTGCACAAACTATCCATCGTGCGTCAGGCGAGGCTTCTCGGCCTCAGCCGTGGCAAACACTCTCGGCATAATTCCAGGAATCTTCGCCCGAAGTGATCATGCTAGAATTTTTAAGCAACTATCCCATTTCTCGCGGCGACAGGTTTCATCGATCTTGTCGATTTCCCGCGGCATGCAGCAGCAGGATCGACGTCCACTCTATTCGTCAGCCCCTAACCCATTGGACGCGGCGATAAAGCGGAACGCCGCCATCGCGCAAGAGAGGGCGGCCTCGGATGAGCGTTGCGATTGTCCGAATACCAGGGTTTCATGCTCCCGTGACCTGCGCTGTCGGCATGTGAAGACTGGCGCGGCTACTAACGCAAAGAGGAGCTTGAGCTCGCTCCGGCGAGCGTACCGGACGTGTTCGGCGTCGATCCCACCACTTTGTGCTTGATTCATGCCGCAGCGCATGGTGCAAAGGTCCCAAGTCTAGTGTGCATCCATCGAAATCGCCAGCTGCACGTTGCTTTCCTGGCTTCCCGGCAGTGGGGTGTCGTCGAGGCGCGCCGGATTGGCATCGACCTCGAGAAAACAGCCGAAACCATGATCGACCCGAAATGATGCGGATCCATGTCCACCACATTTCCCCGCCATCATACCCGCCGGATTACGCCCGGGTATTCTCTCGGCCGCAACCCCGCGAGGCGCAAATGGCCACGCGGGATCGTTCACGCTCAGTGTCCGGGATGCCATCGACGCTTCTGTCGGGTTACACAAACCGCGCCGGCGCAAAGTTAAAAATGTGACTGTCTGCTGCCTATTTCGTCGCTCCAATCGGGTTGGCCGGGCAGGGCGGAGACCCCCGTATCGCAGCCTGACCGGCCACCTGAGGGCCGCCACACGGCATTTCTCGACGGCCGGGTCGTCTGGGCCTTCGGTGATAATCGATCTTCGCGGCTCTTCGGATTCTCGGGGCCGTTGAGGAGATCGAGAGAATGACAAAGCATGTTGGCGCATCAGTCGGTGGGGTGGACGCCAGCATCGGCTGTGTACCACAGTTGACAAACTATGCAATCTGCGTACTGTAATACACATGATTGAAGTTCGACTGACAGTCGTTTTTTCCCGATGGCTGGAAGATCTCAAAGACCGGCGCGCGCGTGACAGAGTTCTCGCCAGATTGCGCCGTTTCGAATTAGAAAATTTCGGAGACGCAAAGCCCGTGGGGAGCGGGGTGAGCGAGGCACGAATAGATTATGGGCCGGGGTATCGCCTATATTTTGTGAGGCAGGCTGATGTTGTCGTGGTGATGCTGTGTGGTGGCGACAAAGCAAGCCAGAAACGCGACATAGCGACGGCGAAGGCAATGGCGAAGGAGCTATAAGATGGCATTGGAAACAACGCGCTTCGATATTCAGAACTACATCAAAAGTCACGAGGATCAGACTGGCTATCTCGACGCTGTTCTGGAGGATGGAGATCCTGCTCTTATTGCAGCGGCCATCGGCGATATTGCCCGCGCACGCGGCGCATCACAATTCGCGAAAGACAGCGGACTCAGTCGTGAAACCATCTATAAGGTTTTTCGCCCAGGGGGAAACCCGACGCTCGATACGATCGCCAAAGCGGTGAAAGTGCTTGGCCTGCGGCTGTCGCTGGTACCGGCATCCAACTCCACCAAAGGCCCGATCTGACAGATTGGTATCTCCCGCAAGTCGCACTTCATCCTTTGAACCCACCCCCGTTACACACAAAATGTGGCGGGGAAGTTGGAATGTCCGTTTATTCGCAAAGTTAAAATGTCACTTTGGGCGCGTCGGCAGCCAGTTAGAAATGCGACACTCAGCATCTCCGCTGGCGCTGACGGCAGCCCCCGATCCGAGCAGGTGAGACGCACCCCTTCGGCTTTAGCTTTGAGACGGTGTGCTGACGGATCATTCCGCAGCATCAAGCCGGGAAAGCGCTGCCTCTCGCCGCGCAAGTACCACCGGATCGTCCATGAAATCCTTCCGCCGTCCCGGGCCGCGAGCACGTCGCACATAGCCGTTCTTCTCGCTGTTGGTCTTCACCACCGGCTCCGATTGCTGCTCCTGACGCTCCTTGATATAGGCCAGGACATCGCCGAGCCGCTTGTTCTCGGTGATCGCCGCATGCGTCACCCGCTGGTCCTTGTCGAACGTCCTGTGGGGCAGGGCCCCTTCCACCGCACATCCAATCGACCATCCGCATAGGCATAGGTCTCAACATAGCGACCAGCCAATCCGCAGCGTCACCTCGGTCTCCTCCAGCATGATCCGCTGGCGCTCAAACGAAAACGTCAGCTGCGCTCCGACATAACGCTGCTCACGCTTGCACAGGATCTCCTGCAGTCGATCCGGTGCCAGATTCATCAGCCGGTGCAGGTCTTCGGACCGGGCAGGGACAATCGCAAACCGCGCATTGTAGTGCTCCATGAAGCCAGGCAAAAACGCATTGCCAGTCTCCATGGTGTCGATGCCGGCCAGCCGTAGCTCCTTGACCAATCGGTCCTGCAGCGTCCGGTTCATCCGCTCGACACGACCTTTGGCCTGGCTCGAATTTGCACAAAGAATCTCGATGTTTAGCTCGCACAGCGCCCGCCCGAACTGGGTCATGCCCTGGCCACCCTTGGCGTCCTTCTTCGCCACCCGGAACACCGAATGCTTGTCGGAGTAAAAGGCCACAGGCGCGCCGTGATGCTTCAGATAAAGCGCCAGCGCCTCGAAATAGCTGAAGGCGCTTTCCGAGCGCACGAAACGCAGCTGCATCAACTTGCCCGTCGCATCCTCGACGAACACCAGCAGCGAGCACGGTTCACCACGATCCTCGAACCAACTATGCTCGGAGCCGTCGATCTGCACCAGTTCGCCATAGGCCTCGCGCCGCGAGCGTGGCTGATGAAACGTCCGCCGCTGCTGGCGCGATCGCCAGATGCCGGCCGCCGGTCCAGCACGTTCGGCATGATGACCGAGCGCTCACCGCCATCTTTCGGCAGCCCACGTCGCCTCGGCCTCGCCCTCAGCGCATTTTCGCGCATCAAGCGTTCGACGCGATGAAGGCCGCAGAAGAAGCCTTCGGCAAGGAGGTCGTGCCAGACACGCCGGGCACCATAGGGACGGTCGCTGGATTTGAAGCTTTCCCGGACCTCTCCAGAAGAACTTCGTCATGGCGGGCACGTTGGATCGGTGAGCGATTGAGCCAGGGATGGAAGCCGGAACGAGAGACACCCAGCGCTGAGCAGAGCCATGCCACCGGCCAGATCGAACGGCGCTTTGCAATGAAGGCGAACTTCATATCGCGTCCTTTGCAAAGTGGGCCGCCGCGTTTTTTTAGGATATCGCGCTCCGCCTTCAGCTTCGCGATCTCACGGCGCGCCTCTCAATCTCAAGCTGCTCCGGCTTCATCTGCCCATGGCCGGGAAAGGCCTGCGTCGGATCAGCCACCATATTCCTTGACCCATGTGCGCAGGACATTCTCATGAACATCCAGATCGCGGGCCGTCTCCGCTACGCTGACGCCGCGACGCTCCCTAACCAACTTCACCGCTTTAAGCTTGCATTCGCGGCTGAACTTCCGTCTCTGCATCCACACTCTCCGGTTTCGGAGGAGCACCTTATCTCGGTGTCCATGAAACCGGCAGCAGGCCAGCCCTTTACGGTCGGCGCCGAAGTGGGAAGCACCAAGCAGGAGCTGGATCTGGCCGAAGATGCCAGATTTCCGGCTTGATTCGAAGAGAGTTAAAGCAGTGATGCCAGCATCTATAAGTGGAAAGCCAAGTTCGGCGGCATGGAGGTGTCCGAAGCGAAGCGGCTGAAGGCGCTGGAGGACGAAAACACGAAGCTGAAGCGGCTTCTGGCGGATGCCATGCTCGATAATGCAGCTTTGAAGGACCTTTTGGGAAAGAAGTGGTGACGCCGCAGCAAAGCGGAACGCTGTCGCGCATCTGATGAGCCCACATGGGATGAGCGAACGGCGGGCGTGTAAAGCCATCGGCTTTTGCCGGATGACGATTCGTTATGAAACCAGACGCAGCGACGACCTTGGCCTTCGCGAGCGAATGAAGGCGCTGGCCCATGAACGCCGCCGCTACGGATATCGACGCGTTCATGTGCTGCTCACACGCTTGTGAACCACAAGAAGCTCTTCCGGCTCTATCGGGAGGAGAAGCTGACCGTGGCAAGCGCGGCGGGCGTAAGCGAGCGATCGGCACTCGAGCGCCGATGTGATCCCGATGGCTGCCAATGATCGTTGGTGGCTGGACTTCGTGTCGGATCAACTCACGGATGGCCGCAGGTTCCGGGTTCTGACGGTCTGGATGACTGCACTAGGGAATGCCTGGCTCTCGTCGCCGATACATCGCTTTCGGGCCTGCGGGTCGCCCGTGAGCTGGATCGGATTACAGAGGAACGTGGCAAGCCCAGGATGATCGTCAGCGATAACGGCAGCGAATTCACCGGCAACGCCATCCTGCAATGGACGGATCGGGGCAAGGTGGATTGGCATTACATTGGCCAGGCAAGCCTTCATTGAAAGCTTCATGTATGGACGTATATGGACCCGCCCGATTGCAACAGTCGGCTGGATCAGGATCGATGGTCACAACTGCTGACGTATATCCGGCTTCGTGATGCGGCTGGACAACGTCTTTGCCGCGAGCCTCGATGGGTTTTCGCCCGCTTCCAATGCCATGCTCGGACAGAAGACCGCGTATTTGATTGACGAGCCTGACCCTGTCGGCGACCAGAATGATCCTCGCAAGTTTGTTGGCCACTGCGACTGCCACAATCATTGGGCGTCGTCGCTGCAATAGGGAATCGATCCAGTGTCCTGCCATATTGGCTCGTCTTCGATGAATGCAGGCTCCTACGCCGTCAAAACCTACTTTTGAGCCCGAAGGAGATTGACGTCCTTTGGAATGTGGCGCCGGCGCCATCCTTGTAGAATTCATTTTTGCGCGTCTTCCCGTCGTACTTTTTCGTGTCGCCGCGGCTGCCAAACACCCGGTCGAAGGACCCGGACAGATAGAGCGAGGTGGCCGGCGTCAACGCGTAGTTGACCGCGACAGTGGCGCCGATCGCCGGCGCCGGATCCATGTAGTCATGATACCGGTCATTTAACAACCAGTGGTCGTCGATGTCCTTTATGCCGAAGCTCAAGCCCGTCTGAAGGGCGCCGCTGATCGTGAGATCGCCCAGGACGTGCTCGCCGCTCAGGCTGAGGAAGCCAACCCCAATCTTTTGCCGGTAGCTGCTTAATCTTGCCCCGTCTGGGACCTTCCAGGGGGCGTCTCGGAATTTTCCCTCGCTCGAATAGATGCCCGATCCGCCATACGCATTCCACTTGACGTCGGTATAGCGATAACCGGCGCCGACCGCGATACTGCTGGTATCATCGCCGTAGATGATCCGGTCCAACTCGATCGCTCCGGCGACATAGTGATCGAGTTCGGTCTTGGGGTGGATGGAGCGGTTGCTCCAGTCGTCCCGGCTATAATACATCCAATCGAGGTCGACCATGTGACCGTTGCCGCCGGTGCCGACGTTGACGCTGCCCTGCAAGCTCCAGTCGTTATCAATCTGCGCGTCGACGCCACCGGTGAAAAGGGTCACCCCCTTGCTCTTCCAGTTCAGCTGGCTGTTCTTGTGGTCGCCGTCATAGACAAACTCCTGGGCCTTGATGTTAGCAACGCCGATTCCGCCGAAAAGGATGAAATTGCCGCCGTCGGAGGAAAACAGAACGTCGTCCGCGGCGGCGAATGACGGGGTGGCCATCAGGAAACACGAAGTGACTACTGACCCGACAATGACGCGATTTATAAGCTGACCGCGTGCTTCGTCGTCCAGCACCTCCGTGTTGGCCCTGAGCTTCTCCGCCTCGCATACTCCTTGTCCAGACTTGCCCACGGCGCGAGCCGCTGCTGTTGATGGACCGGTTTCGCCGTGCTGTTGCGAGGCAGGCCGCGTGAGCCGCTTAAGTGAAGGGAAGTATTCGCAGAACATTAGTCTTCCTTTGCTGGAGAGCGATGGAATTGTCAGGACTGGGTAGGAGCGCGGCGTACGCCTAGCGATCCGCGGCGCCGATGTGGAAACTGCCGGGCGCGTTCAGACGAGGCGCTCTACAGTGTCGCTCCGCCGGGTTTCATCAGGCGGCGGGACGAGCGAGCGCCTTGTTGTCAGGCGTCGACCGCGTCGTGAGATCTTGGCTTCCCCACATGCGGCGGGAGATTGACGGTTGCAGACTTGGCCACATGGCGACCGGTGGGTGGCTTCGCTTGCATTAATCTCGTCGTGGCGACTGCCTGGCCGGCGAGGCTGTTCATGGCGGAACTCCTGTTGGCTGTGTTAAGTGTAGCTCTCTTTATCGAAGCAACTGCTGTGCCAACCCGAAAATCGTTTCAAATCAATGCGGTCACGCTGACATGCAGTGTCTCATTTCCGACTTTGTCGAATATCCGACAGTGTCGACAACTCGACAATGAACGCCTGATCGCCTCTTGCACACCATGAAGAACTAAGCTGCGAACTTCAGTGTCTGACGACGCAGCAGCACGGACTGAACTGTCTATGTCAAACGGGACCGGACCACAGGTACTTCGGCATTCTTAACCATAGGCCCTATTGCCTTTGTTCGCATCCATGACAGAGAGCTCAGCAGGGCGGCCCGGAGGAGGCCAGTGTCGTGCGGTTGGATAGAAATGACAGCAGCCTGCGTGGGATGCGGTGCGGGTCATGGTGGGCGGCGAAACTGTGCTGACGGGTGAGAAGCTGATCAGCCTCTTCCATGCCGAATCATCATCAAGCTCAGTCGTGCCGGCGACTACGGTCACAAGCTCAAGCTGACCGCCGGCCCGGAGCGGCACCGCCGTCATCCAACTGCGCAACGTCTCGCGCGACACACGCAATCCATCGCGTTCGGAAAGCTTCTCGGCCGCCAGCGTCGGACCGAAGTCCGCATAGCGTTCGCGAACCAGCGTCACGGCGTAATCGCGAACACCGTCGCTGATCCGGTTGTTCGACGGCCGGCCGATCGCCTTGTGTCGGATCGACGCCGCACCGCCAGTGCTGATCCGCTCCAGCAGACGCACCTGGCGCGTGCTCAGGTCAAGCACATGCGCCGCCGACACCAACGTCATCATCCGGCCGTCGATCACCTTCGACAAAACTTCGATCCGCTGCAGATCGCGCTCGCTCATCGCAATCAGTCCCATCCGCAATCTCCCACGTCATTAAAACGCGGGGAGTGTGACATTCTAACTTTGCAGAATCAGGACACTTCAACTTTGCGGCTACATACAAATTGAGTCATAATAGATATTATGGAACTAAATGATTGATATTAAAGGACAGTATATCATCACTGGTTAATTCCGGTACGAATGGAAACGGCTCGGTTGCACCTCATCCTGGACACATGAACTCCCCAGCCTGACAGACTCATGCGACTGCTTGCAAAAAGGAGGGCTTGCCGCGACGGGCCTCGGCCGCCACGATGAGATGCTGGAGCATCTATGCGAACTCGAGGCTGAAGCCAGTCAGATGCCTTTCGTGCGGTAAGTTCGTGCGTTTTGCTCCACTACCAACTTTGGGTTTTGGCAGCCAATGGCATTCGACCGGGGCCGCGTACGTATGTGTCGTGGGAGGGCTAGCGCCTGTGATTTTTGCGCCACGGTCGAGGCGGGGGTGGTCAAGCGCTAGGGGCAGGACCGTCAGCATTATGCTGAGAAAATGACTATAGATTACTAGGAGGTCACCATGGGAGCCGCTGCTCTCGAAACGTCACCGATAGCCCCCGCTCGGAAGGGGCTTTACGAAGTGGGGGAGATTCCCCCGCTCGGACACGTTCCTGAACGCATGTACGCTTGGGCCATACGCCGAGAGCGTCACGGGCCGCCGGAGACCTCGATGCTCGTCGAGGTGGTACCGACCTGGCCTATAGCGGACGACGAGGTACTGGTGTTCGTAGTGGCGGGTGGCGTCAACTACAACGGGGTGTGGGCCGGGCTAGGTCATCCGATGTCGCCGTTTGACGTGCATAATGCCCCTTACCACATTGCCGGCTCAGACGCGGCCGGAGTAGTGTGGGCGCTGGGCGCCAAGGTGCGGCATTGGAAGGTCGGAGACGAGGTTGTCGTCCACTGCAACCAAGACGACGGCGATGACGAGGAGTGCAACGGCGGCGAGCCGCTGCTCTCACACTCCCAGCGGATCTGAGGATACGAAACCCCTGACGGCTCGTTCGCCCAGTTCTGCCGTGTGCAATCGCGGCAGCTGATGCCAAAACCGGAGCACCTCACCTGGGAGGAGGCCGCGTGCTACCCACTAACCCTCGCCACAGCTTGCCGCATGCTGTTCGGGCATGAACCGCACATCCTCAAGCCGGGCGATAGCGTGCTGGTGTGGGGAGCCTCGGGTGGGCTTGGGGTGTTTGGGGTGCAGCTGGCCGCCGAGGCCGGCGCCAGCGCGATTGGCGTCGTGTCGGACGCCAGTAAGGCTGAGTACGTGTTGGCGCTGGGCGCCAATGGGGTCATTAACCGCAACGAATTCGACTGCTGGGGCGCCATGCCCACAGTAAATTCGCCCCAGTATAACACCTGGATCAAGGAAGCTCGGCGGTTCGGCAAGTCGATCCGGGATATCACTGGACACCGCGACGTCGACATCGTTTTCGAGCATCCAGGCGAACAGACATTCCCAGTCTCAACTCTGGTCGCTAAGCGCGGGGGCATGGTGGTATTCTGCGGCGGCACGACAGGGCTCAATATCACGTTCGATGCCCGATACGTCTGGATACGCCAGAAGCGAATCCGGGGCTCGCACTTCGCGAACCTCAAACAGGCCAGCGCGGCGAACCGGTTAGTGATCGATCGCCGCATCGCCCCCTGCATGAGCAAGGTTTTTCCATGGGATGAAATCGCCAAAGCCCACACGAAGATGTGGAAGAACCAGCACAAGCCGGGGAATATGGCGGTGCTGGTCAATGCGCCACGCGTTGGCCTGCGCAACTTCGAGGACATCGTCAACGCGGCCAGCGCCTAACCAGCAACAATCGTTGCGCCTGCGGCGTGGCTTCGAGCTTCCTTCTGCGCCCTCATCGAGATTCGCTCCGCCGGATATCCGCGCGGGGGCGTTCGCAGACGTCGTTACCGCCATCCTGACGATGCGCTGCACGGCCAATTCCTTGATGATGTTTTGTCCTCGCTGTTGGAACGTCCGGGCATCATTGTCAGGTCGCGATTTGCGCATTGTATTGCGTAAACCAGGACGCAAAATTCAAAACAAGCTCCCCCTCTATGTTGCTTATCAGACCATGCGACGCTGTCATGCCGGCGGCGCCTCGTCCGTCGAGGATTGAAGGGCTGAAAAAATCGCGCAGCCGAGCGCGCTGATCGCTCGTCAGCGCGTCGATCTGGCTTGCGATCTGCGAAGAATAGGTTGGATCGGGCACAGAGGGATAAGGCGACTTCTTCCTTTCGAGGACACCGACCGGCAGCATATCTTTCGCAGCTTGTCTCAACACGGACTTTTCTCGGCCATCGGCCGTGTGGACGGCTGCCGGCAAGGTCACCAGGTGTTCGACGATGCGGTGATCGCAAAAGGGAACACGCACTTCCAGCCCGGTTGCCATGCTCAGGCGATCGTTTCTATCCAGGAGTGTCGGCAGAAAGTGCGTCACCGCGAGATACATGATCTCGCGATGACGCCGGTCCGCCGCAGACAACCCGGGATCCAAATCGAGCTTGCTCAAAGCTGCAGAGTAATGGTCCTGAAGATATTCCTCGAGCTGCAGCTCAGCAAGCAAGGCCGGTTGGAATGCGTTGAGGATTCGTTGGTGAAGATATCCGTGAGCGGGACTGTCCGCCAGCCACGGAAACGTATCCGCCCAGACTGCGGTTGGCTCTTGGAACCAGAGATACCCTGCGAGAAGCTCGTCGGCAGACTCACCTGAAAGAGCGACGGTCGCGTGTTCTCTGACTTTCCTACACAGAAGCAAAAGGCTTAAGTCAAGGTCGCCGATCCCGTTCGGAAGGTCACGTGCGGCAACGCAAGCGTCTCTGGTTTCAGGCGCTGCCAGGAGCGAGGTGTCCAGGACGATGTTACGATGTTCCGACCCGATGAACGCTGCCGCCTCATGGGCAAATTTCCGATCCAGTGCTGAGCGGGAGGTTTGGGAATCTGCCGCGTCGTTAAAATCGACGGAAAAGGACCTAACCTTGCTGTTCCCCGTCTGGATTTTCTGGGCCCCAGCTGTGATCGCGGATGAATCCAGACCGCCGGACAACAGTGTGCAAAGCGGAACATCGGCGATCGTTTGACGTTCTATCGTGTCAATCAGAAGTCCACGCAGGGATGCTCCTGCTTGCGTAATTTCGATCCGTGGTGGAGCCCGGGAGATGATTTCCTCCAGATTCCAGTAGCGAATTGAGCGGAGCCCGTTTCGCGAGAACACAGTTGCGCTTCCTGGAAGAACTTCGAAGACATCCTTGTACGGGTTGGCGCCAGGGAATTTGATCAGCGGCAGAAGCAGTTGAGCGACGCCTTCAGCATCGATTACTGCATGAACGGATGGATGGGCAAAGAGAGCCTTCACCTCTGAAGCGAAGAGGAGACTGGAGCCTCGCCAGTGATAATAAAGCGGCTTGATGCCGAGATGGTCCCGCAGGAGCCACAGCTCCTCACGACTGGCATCCCATAGGGCAAACGAAAACATTCCGTTCAGCCGTCCCAAGGACTCATATCCCCATTCGGACCAGGCGGCGAGCAGAACCTCAGTATCGCTTTGCGTTTTAAATGTGTGGCCACGGGCAAGCAGTTCCTGCCTGAGTTCCCGGTAGTTGTAGATCTCACCATTGTAGGTGAGCGTGATGCTGCCCCTCTCACGGGAGAGCTCCATAGGCTGGGCTCCTCCCTCGAGGTCGATCACGGAAAGTCGGCGATGGCCAAGACAGGCGAATTCCGATCGCCAGACACCGCTTCCGTCGGGACCGCGCCGCGCCAGCACATTGTTCATGGTTTCTACAAGTTGATCCGCGTTGGACGGTAGTCCGGCAAAATCTATCCATCCTGCAATCCCGCACATGTTGTTTTCCTTCGATCAGATGCATTCAGTGGTGGATTAGCCGCCCGGTTCGTTCTTCAGGCCAGAGACGCAACACTTGATGCCACGCTTCAGCCTTTCCGGCATAGCTCGCGGCATTTGGATCAGTTTGAACGGTCAGACAAACCACGAGTCTAGAACACGGGCCGTCTGCTCGGGATTAAGGCGAGGGTCGAGCAAGGATGTGTACCGGTGAGTTGCGTCGGGTTCGACGAAATCATCCGCGCACTCGTAGACGTCGTCTGGTGTGGCTTCGAGATGCAGGCCGGAGGCAATCAGCTTCTCTTCCTGAAGGATCTTTTGGAAATCCTGCAACTCGGAAATGATGTGGGCGAGGTGCCGGGTTTTGAGGCCGGACCGCGCTTTCACGGTATTGCCGTGCATGGGGTCACTGATCCAGAGGACGTTCTCAAATTCTCGGCGCACGGCCCGAACGATCGGCCGGAGCTTTCCGATTTGCTCAAAGCCCATGCGGATCACGAACGCGAGCTTGCTGGGCTCATCAAGCGGGTTGAGCTTTCTCACCAGGGCCACAGCCTCGGTTGGGTCCGTATCAGGTCCGATCTTCACGCTAACGGGATTGCTGAGCCTGGCGGCCACCGCGACATGGGCACCGCCCAGCTGGCGCGTTCGCGCTCCGATCCAGGGCCAATGCGTCGTGGCGAGATGGCGGCCCCGGCTCCCTCGAGCCAGAAAGCGAAGTTCGTAGTCGAGAAGCAGCATCTCATGGCTGGTCCACACATGGCCGTTTTCGCCACTCGTCCGATTGTAGTCAGCAACCACCCGATGCGCGACTCGCGGCAAGGCCACATGCGCCCGCTCGATTCTGCCGACATCAGGCAGTCGGGCTTCCATCGTGGGTTCAGCGGAGTTAACGATGGGACCCCTATAGACAGGAAGCTGGAGACCATCGATCTGCTCGGTGTCTACGGAGCGCGGTTTGGCATATTGTCCTGCAATCCTGCCAATTGCAGTGACGCTCTTTCCGGTGCGCGCCCCGAGTTGGGTGCGGCCAGCATCTATGAAGCGCAGCTTTTTGAGGGTGTCGGCCCGGACGTCGAGCTCAAGATCTTCCACGCAATCTCCAAGTTGGAGGATCAGCCCGTCCTTCCCGAGCTGGGCGAGTTCTGTTCGCAGGGCCTGAACGGAGTGTTCGCTCACGAGCCCATCGGACGAAAGGCTCGCAAGCTTGGTCGCGAGCGCCTTTCTATTGGGCCAATCCGGTTGCTGATGAGCGACAATGCGCGAATTCAGATTGGGCGGCAGCATCGAAGAAGCTGCCTTGCAGTTGAAAATACTGCGTCATCGCAAACTCCAAATTGTCCGTTGTTCAATATCGTTAATCAGGATCGAACCTGAGACGCCGTCCATTTGCACCCGCGTCCGTTATCGCCCTCGATCAACTCGTGGGAGGCATGGAGCCCTTTGTTGGTGATCATGGCCGTTGTGGCGGGCACGCAATATTCGCAAGGCGCCTTAAGGGTGAGTTCGACGCCCCGGCTCCGGGCTTGTTCCCGGTAATCCCAGATTGCGCAATGATGAATATGGAGCGTCGACTGTCCGCTCTGATGCTCGATCCACTGGCGTTGTCACGTTGTTTGAATGTGGCCACGTGAGGCCGACCCTGCGCTTTTCAGGCAGGCCGTGCACTCACAGCTTCCCACGCGGCCATTGCCTGGCGTCGATGGGTTCGAATTTGTGCTGCGGAGCGGTTGGTCTGGGATGGGACGAAGAGGTTTCGGACGGCGGAGAAGATCGACACGAAATGTTGCAATGAGCCAACCGACCGGAAACCCTGTCGCGTTCGCTCCCGTTTTCTCAACGGCAGGTGAGAATTCTCCGCCCGGTTGTTCAAGCCTTTATGCGAGCGGTGTTCCACGTTCGGCATGACCTGGCGTTTGGCCGCCCCGTAGGAGCGCAATTTGTCGGTGATCATACGCTTTGGCGGCATGCCCTGCTTCTTCAGAAGTCGCGTCAGCAGGCGCTTGGCCGCCTTGGTGTTACGGCGCGTCTGGACGATCTCGTCGAGCACATATCCGTCCTGATCAACCGCTCTCCACAACCAGCATTTCTGACCGTTGATGCGCACCACGACTTCATCGAGGTGCCAGACATCGCCTTTCGTCGGCGCCTTGCGGCGTATGCGGCGCGCATAATCAAGGCCATGCTTTCGGCACCATCGGCGGATGGTCTCGTAGGAAACGACGATCCCGCGATCGAGCAGCATTTCCTCGACATCGCGCAGGCTCAGATTAAAGCGAAAGTAGAGCCAGACAGCACGGGCTACGATTTCGATCGGATAGCGGTGGTTCTTGTAGGTCGGTGCACTCACGGTCATGGGTGCGCTGCTACCTCAATTTCCTTACCGCTCAATCAATGTGACAGTACCCGAGAGATTGCATGGAAGGGCCAGGTGCGACTTTGCGCGCGCTATCGCAAGCTGATGGCGGCAGGCAAGCCGAAGGTCGTCGCGGTCACCGCCATTGCGCGAGAAATGGCAGCGTTCCTGTGGGCGATCGGGCATGAGGTCGCTCCCACAGCAAAGCCCTAAGCCGATAGTCAGCTTGAAGAGCAACGCTTAACCGAAAAATTGAAGTCATCTGCTGTTGGACAAAGATGGAGGCAGGGCTCCGGTGGGAAACCCTCGTCAAAGCTATGTGGCGGATAAAATCCACGCCCGATCCTAGACCGAGGCAGCCCCAGACGAACACACGGAAATGCGGTACCCAACCCGCGCATAAGAGTATGCCAGCCGTCGTCGAAACGCCCTGTCTCCTGCTTTGTTCAACAGCTTCACGCATGTGCTTTCGTCGTCAAAACCGGAAAGGAAAGAGTCATGATTAAAGAGCTTGCAAATGAACATAAAAGCTTTTTCGCACTTGAGCTCGGTCAGAGCATGCTGCTGCTTTATTGGTCCTGACCTGCCACTGAAGTTTCATCCAGCGGCGACTAGAGCTCCAGTGGTTCTTGAACCGCCCCCAAACGCTGGACCAGCGGAGGCGGTTCAGATCACTACAGACAAGCCGCTGTTTGTTCGACTCTTTGGTTGATATTCACAGAAGCGCCCTCCGGCATCGGCCTTTCATTCCATCGCTTTAACAAGGTGGATTGGTTCCTCAACTTGTGCAGCAAACCACCTACGTCACGGCACTTGCATCGTTCGTCTAGTGCTCGCGGACGCGTTAGAGCGTATTTACTTCAGATGAAACCAAAAGATGGAATTGCAACATCCTAGAGTAACAGACCTCCCCCAAAACGGCGACTGACAGATGACGCTGATTCTTTCTGGCAGCCGCAACTGAGGTGATAGGAAAATGTTACACGCAGCTTGGCCATTGGCCCTCGTGGTGGTGACCTCGACGTGCCCATCAGCCGAGGCCGCTCCATTCTCCTTTCGAGAGTTCGAGCGCCTCGCTCGCAAGTGTGCTCCGCGGGTTGATCCTTCAACGCTTGCCGCAATTGCCAAGGTTGAAAGCGGCTTTGATCCGCTTGCGGCACACGACAATACAACCGGTGAAACTCTTCACTGGAATGATCAAACGCAAGCGCGCCAGAGCGTCAAGAACCGCATCGAAGCAAAACATTCAGTCGACGTTGGACTTATGCAGATCAACAGTAAAAACTTTTCCGTCCTCAATCTCACGATCGAAAAGGCCTTTCAGCCCTGCATGTCACTTGCGGCTGCGGCGCACTTGCTAGAAAGCCGCTATGCTGGCGGCGGCACTGCCGCGGCAAAGCAACTGGCGCTTCGCCAGGCGATCTCGGCTTACAACACGGGTGACCTGACGCGCGGGTTTGCGAACGGTTATGTGCGGAAGGTTGAGGCGGCCGCTCGAGAGATCTTGCCACCGCTGGTCGAACCACCGGAAGAGGCCGAGGAAAAGCCGATCTCGGAAGACAAATGGGATGTCTGGGGTTCGTATGAGCGAGACCGTTCGGCACACGACATTCCAGCACTCCAGAGGTCTGGAGACCATGAATCCTCGAACAAGAAACAATTTGTATTCGATTGAATGGAGATACAATAATGGCGTCATCTAACAGATATCGTTCGCGTTTTAATCCTTTTTCTCTCCGGGAAGCTATGTTGCGCATGGCGGCTAACTATGCGCCAGCTGGTGGCGGCGCGGCGGCTTGGAGCCTTATCTGCTCCGGGCCAGCGATGGCGCAAGTGACAGGGGGGACCGACCCTGCCACAATGGTGAATAATATCTGCGCATTCATCCTTGGTCCCTTCGGACAGTCTCTGGCTGTGCTCGGCATCGTCGCCATCGGCATATCATGGATGTTCGGCCGTGCTTCACTCGGTCTCGTTGCCGGTGTCATCGGGGGGATCGTCATCATGTTTGGGGCCAGCTCCCTTGGTAAAGCCCTCATAGGGGGGGGCTGATGAGCGACCGACTGGAAGAGAGTATTCTATACGTAGCGGCGACACGCCCTGCATTATTCCTAGGCGTGCCGCTGAACTTGGCGGGATTGCTCATGATGTTAGCCGGCCTGATCATCGTCGTCGTCCAGAACCCTCTGTACGAAATTATTCTTGTGCCACTGTGGTTCGGATCACGGATTGTTGTCGAGCGCGACTACAACGCCGCGAGTGTAGCGCTACTCTTTCTCCAGACGGCTGGAAGAAGCGTGGATGCGCCGTTCTGGGGCGGGGCAAGCGTCAGCCCCAACCCTATCAAAGTGCCGAGACGAGGAAGAGGAATGGTTTAATGTTCGGGACAAGTGGGAGGACCGAGAGGTCTGGTGAGATATATCTACCATATGTTGGCCACCTCAGCGACCAGGTTGTCCTTCTCGAAGACGGCTCAGTCATGGCCATGGCACATGTCAGAGGTTTGCCCTTCGAACTGGAAGACGTTACCATCCGCAATGCACGCTGCCGAGCGTTTAATGCGCTCTTGCGCAACATTGCCGATGACAATGTATCAATATGTGCTCATCTGGTCCGACATAACGATGTGCCGTCGCCCCCGGCACGGCACTTCCATAGCGCGTTTGCTGGCAGTCTGAGCGAAGCTTATGAGCGGCGCGTGCTGTCCGGAAAACTCTTTCGCAACGATCATTTCCTCACCTTGGTCGTGTTTCCCCGCACTGCAGTTGGCAAACTCACGGGCCGGTTCATCAAGCGCAACAATAGAAACGAGAACGATCTAGCAAATCAAACGCGGAACCTGGAAGATCTGTGGCACGTCACTGGTGCCGCCCTCGATGCCTATGGTCTCCGCCGGCTCGGTATCCGCGAGAAAGATGGCGTGATTTTCTCAGAAATCGCGGAGGCGCTCCGACTGATAATGACCTGCCGTGTTACCCCGGTTCCAATGGTTAGCGGCTCACTGGGCGCTTCGATTTATACCGACCGAGTAATCTGCGGTAAGCGGGCACTAGAGATTCGAACCCCCGGAGATAGCTACGTTGGCTCAATGTTTTCATTTCGAGAATATCCGGCAAAGACGCGGCCGGGCATGCTCAATCCGCTATTGTCCGCGAATTTCCCGCTTGTGTTGAGCCAGAGTTTCTCCTTCCTCACGCGTGCACAGGCTCATGCCAAACTCAGTCTCAAGTCCAATCAAATGACGAGTTCCGGTGACAAGGCCGTCACCCAGATCAATGAACTCGCCGAGGCAGAGGACGCATTGGCAAGCAGCGAATTCGTAATGGGCTCGCATCATTTAAGCCTGTGCGTCTATGCCGATGATCTTAATAGCCTTGCCGACCGCGCCGCAAGCGCCCGCACGCGATTGACGGATGCGGGCGCCGTTATCGTCCAAGAGGGTATTGGTATGGAGGCGGCTTACTGGGCGCAACTTCCGGGAAACACCAAGTGGCGCACGCGACCCGGGGCGATCACCTCACGAAATTTCGCGAGTCTTGTCTCATTAGAGAATTTCCCAAGCGGCACCGATTCGGGCCACTGGGGCAATGCGGTTGCGCGCTTCCGCACCAACGGTGGAACTCCTTTCGATTACCTTCCTCACGAGAATGACGTGGGTATGACGGCAATATTCGGACCCGTCGGAAAGGGCAAAACAACGCTCATGACCTTCGTCCTTGCGATGCTCGAGCAGAGCATGGTTGGACGCAATGGTACGATTGTTTTCTTTGACAAGGACCGCGGTGGTGAATTGCTAGTACGTGCCACGGGAGGCACGTATCTGGCGCTACGCAGAGGCGTTCCCAGCGGCCTGGCGCCTCTACGGGGCTTAGACGATACATCGGCCTCCCGGGACTTTCTGCGCGAGTGGGTGACGGCCCTGATCGAGAGCGACGGACGCGGAGCTATTTCGCCGGAAGAGAACCGCCGCCTCGAACGCGCTATCGTCCGGCAGCTTTCATTTGAGCCCAGTATGCGTTCACTCGCGGGCCTACGCGAATTCCTGTTACACAGCCCATCCGAGGGCGCGGGAGCGCGACTGGAGCGGTGGTGCAGAGGAAACGCGCTCGGTTGGGCCTTCGATGGCGAGGCGGATGAAGTAAGGCTGGATGCCTCGATTACCGGCTTCGACATGACTCAGCTCTTAGAGTACGAAGAGGTTTGTGCGCCGGCCGCTGCATACCTCCTGCATCGAGTGGGCGCTGTCGTGGATGGCCGTCGCTTTGTCATGAGCTGCGACGAGTTTCGGTTTTATCTATTAAACCCCCAATTCGCTGCAGTCATCGACAAGTTCTTGCTCACTGTTCGCAAGAATAACGGCATGTTGATACTCGCAACACAGCAGCCTGAGCATGTTCTCGAATCGCCCCTTGGAGCCAGTCTCGTTGCACAATGCATGACGAAAATCTTCTACCCATCACCGACAGCGGACCGATCAGCCTACATCGGCGGCTTAAAGTGTACCGAAGGAGAATTTCAGGCCATCCGCGAGCAGATGGCAATCGGCAGCCGCAAATTTCTGCTGAAGCGCGAGAGCGGAAGCGTTATCTGCGAGTTCGATCTCGGCGAGATGCGCGAATATGTCGCCGTACTGTCGGGGCGGGCCAACACGGTGCGTTTTGTCGATCAGCTCCGTGACAAATACGGAAATGCCCCTGATGCGTGGATCGACAAGTTCATGGCACGTTACAACGAAGTGCAAGATTGACGGAGGAAGTTTCATGAAATTCACCCAATTGACAGTAACGACGCTTGCCGCTTGCCTTATTATGCAGGCGCCGGCCCGAGCGCAGTTTGTCGTCTCCGACCCCACTACAAACGTGAACACGTGGCTGACTTATGTAAACTCTGGTCTGTCCCTTTTGAAGACAGCGGATCTGCTGGAACAGACGATGACGATGGTGGCGATGTTCACGTCGACCTTCGCGGTCACCGGGCTGTTGAGCCAGCTCAACCAAGGGAATAAGTACCCCTCGACGAATAACCTAAGCGAGCAGATGTTTGACAGTAAGAGACCAGTCTCGGCCACAGCACGCTCGATCGCCATGGATCGCGATCGCGTAATCGATGGCGGCGACGCACATGCAGAGTTGCTCCGTGAGCAGATAACCGGTGCTGCTAATACCGCGAGTATTGCAGCCGACAATCTGGAGTTGATGGACAAGCGCCTTCGGGAAAATGGCAACACGCTAGGTCAGCTGTCGCGTTCACGGAACATTATGCAGGCTACCGTCACAAACGGATTGCTTCTCAAACAGATCCACGACGCAATTATCCAGAACAGCCAGGCTACGAGTCTGCTGACGATGGCCACTGCACGGGCCAGCCTCCACGCCGCAGAGGAGGCCGCAGCCCAGCGACGAGAACGCCAGGAAACCTCGAAGATCTTCTTACTCCCATAGTTGAACGGTGGGCAATGCGGCTCAGATAGGAGTTCAACTCCGCCCAACTGCGGTGGAACGAGCCAAATCAGGTTGGAGCGATGAAATTCTCAATTTCTGCGCCGTTTACGGCTATACATACGGTCTTCGATAGTGCCTTTACACTCGCACTGAACTCAGTGCTCGAAAAGATCCAGAGCGCAGTCAATGCGCCTCTGGTGGCGTGCGTCACGCTTTGGATCATAGTCCAGGGCATTCTGGTGATGCGCGGCGAAATCGATGCTCGTGGTGGGATCATGAAGATCATCAAAGTGTCGATCGTTGTCTCCCTTGTCTTGGGGCAGGCGAACTATCATGGTTACGTAGTCTCATTCTTTGAGGATACAATTCCGGGCTTCGTTCACAAGGTCAGCGGCAGTGATATTCCGCTGATTAAAATTCCGCAAAAGCTTGACATCATGTTTGCTCTAAGCCAGGTCGCCTTTCAGAAGATTGCGTCCGAAATCGGACCAATGAATAGCCAAGACATTCTCGCCTTTGAAGGCGCACAGTGGGTTTTCTACGGTGCGCTTTGGGTAGCGTTCGAGATCAATGACGCCTGTGGCATTCTTACCAAGGTACTCTTAGCGATCGGTCCGCTGATCCTGGTAGGCTATCTCTTTGATCACACCCGCGACATGGCTTCCAAATGGGTCGGCCAGCTCCTCTCCTACGGGCTGCTGCTTCTCCTGTTGAACATCGTGGCGACTATAGTCATCGCGACGGAATTAGCCTGTCTCACAATAATGCTCGTGGTGATCAACAATGCGGGCACGACGGCAGCCAAGATTATCGGGCTTTACGAACTCGACATGCTCTTTCTAGCTGGTGACGCCCTGATCGTCGCGCTTCCGGTGATCGCCGGCAATATTGCAGGTGCCCATTGGTCAGGCTCAAATAAATCTCTCGGCAGCCTTAACCGCCAATTGGCCCAAGTTGCGCGCCGTTAAACGCAATGATAACGAAACTAGTAGGTTGACTGCATGAAGTATTGTTCTTTGGTTTTATTCCTCGCATTGGCCGCTTGCAAGACAAGTGATACACTGGCGACCTGCAAGGGTGCTGCGTTTCAGCTGAATGTGGAGCGATGGCAACCCACGGCGTCGGATCTTCAGTTCGAATGTGCGGGAGAGCCTAATGAAGGGCGCTGAACATGCTCTCCTGGTGGAGCGAGAAGCGCTTTCCGCGCACTATAGGGAAGTAGAGGCCTTCCAAACGTCACGTGCGAAGTCGGCGCGGCGTCTTTCCAAGATTTTGGTGGTCATTGCGGCGGCCGCAGTTGTTGGAAATATCGCGCAAGCCTTCACTATCGCCACTATGGTTCCGCTGACCAAGCTCGTGCCTGTGTATCTCTGGGTACGAGCGGATGGAACCGTTGACAGCGAAGTATCTGTGTCTCGACTGCCCGCAACGCAAGAGCAGGCCGTTATCAACGCTTCACTCTGGCAATACGTCCGTCTGCGTGAGGGCTATACAGCGGACACAGCTCAATACGCCTATGATCTCGTATCGAGTTTCAGCGCACCATCTGTGCGCCAGGAATATCAGCAATTCTTCAATTACCCTAATCCGACGTCGCCACAGGTCACAATCGGTGAGGGGGGGAGACTAGATGTCGAGCACATCTCCTCAAATGATATTGCGCCGGGCGTCCAGCAGATTCGTTACAAACAAACGCTCATCATGGATGGCGAGAGGCCGGTCGTGAGCACTTGGACTGCAACCGTCCGTTATGAAAAGGTGACAAGCCTGTCCGGTGAATCGAGACTGTCCAATCCAGGGGGGTTGACGGTTATCTCCTACCAGGCCTTAGAAGATACCGTATCGAACGAGGGGCGTAGCGAGCCATGACAACAAGGACCTTTCTCACAATAATCTGTTTGCTTTCCTTAGCGATAGGCGCGCATGCGGAAGACACCCCTGCAGCCGGCAAACTAGATCCGCGCATGCGCTATCTGCCCTACAATCCCGACCAAGTGGTCCGACTGTCGACCGCTGTCGGGGCCACTTTAGTTGTTACATTCGGTGCCAACGAGACCGTAACAGCTGTCGCCGTTTCTAATAGCAAAGATCTGGCAGCCCTTCCGCGCGGCCACTATCTCTTTTTCAAAGCAAGCCAAGCCCTCCCGCCGCAGCCAGTCGTCGTGCTGACCGCGAGCGAGGCAGGTACCCGACGATATGTCTTTAGTATCTCCACCAAGACCATGTCTCGGCTCAACAAAGAACAGCCTGACCTCTATTATAGTGTACAATTCGTCTATCCTGCCGACGAAGCTGCTGCTCTGCAAAAAAAAGTAGAAAAGTCGTCGGTCGTCGAACGGCTCCGAGCGAAAGCGCAGTATCAACAGAGGGCCCAGGATTTATTGGATCAGCCGGCCGGAATCGCCGATCCCGGATCCAACAATTTTCATTACGTCGCACAGGGCGACCGTTCGCTCACGCCGTTGGAGGTTTTTGATAACGGATTCAGTACTGTTTTCCGTTTTCCAGGTAATGTGCGCATTCCCTCCATCTACATGATCAATCCGGACGGCAAGGAAGCCGCCGCCAATTATTCGGTCAAAGGAGACTATGTCGAGGTTTCCGCAGTTGCCGGTGAATGGCGTCTGAGAGATGGCCGTACAGTATTAGGCATTTGGAATAGCGCATACGATCCCATTGGACGAAAGCCGGGCACCGGTACAGTGAGACATGATGTGTGGCGCGTTCTGAAGGGGGCAAGTCGATGAACGCCGTCAATCCACAAACCGGGCACGACGTAGATGCAGCCGGATCCCTGGTCTCTGAGCCAACTCGCCGGCGCCTTTCGGGACCGCAGAAGTTGATGATTGCAAGCGTTATTGTGGCATCATCACTATCCCTCATCTGGGTTAGCGGACGTTCAAAGAAAGAAGTGGAATCCCCTGCGCCTCAAAGAGCAGTTCTCACCAACACCGAGCCCTTTCGTCCGGCACCGATTGAGGTTGCTCCTGATCGTTCAGCACCCCCGCCGGCTGAGCAGCCGGCAGTTTCCCCGCCAGCACAGAGCTCCTCGGAAGCAAATGATCCGCAGGCCGAGCAATCGCCTATTTTTGCCTATGAAAGCGGTGAGCAACCCGCGGACGTCGGTCACACTCGCGAAGACAAAGAGGATTCCACCTCGGAAAAGTATGCCTCGATGCTCGCGGACGAAGCTTCAGTCGATAATGACCTATCACAGCGGATGAAAGCAGGTGTGCAGGAGCCAAGCCGGGCCACACTCTTGCCGCACCCTGACTTCATGATTACGCAAGGAACGACTATTCCCTGCATTTTACAAACCGCGATCGATACAAGTTTGCCTGGCTATGTAAAGTGCGTCCTACCTCAAGACGTCCGTGGGGCAACGAACAACGTTGTGCTTCTCGATCGCGGGACAACTGTCATTGGCGAAATTCAGCGTGGACTTCAACAAGGGGACGCGCGCGTTTTTGTGATCTGGAATCGCGCCGAAACACCGCACCATGCCGTAGTCTCGCTCGCGTCACCAGGCGCTGACGAGCTAGGGCGCTCAGGTATGCCTGGCACGGTGGACAATCACTTCTGGCAACGTTTCGGAGGGGCAATGCTCATGAGCGTCGTCCAAGGTGCGTTCCAGACTGCCAGTCAATACACCGAAAGCTCCGGCGGGCCTAACCTCAACAGCTTTCAAAGCAATGGGGCACAAGCCGCCGACACAGCGCTTAAAGCAACCATCAACATTCCGCCAACCCTGCGGAAGAACCAGGGGGACGCAGTATCAATATTCGTGGCTCGGGATCTTGACTTCTCAGATATATACGAGCTTCGCACGACCACTGCGACAATGAGAGCGCGCAATCGACGGCCCTAGCCCAAGCAGTCCAACGACAACGAAGATCGGAGATCTCAATGCAAACCGAGGCAGATCCTCAATTGCGTTTGCTCCTCAAACCGGTTTTAAAATGGCTTGAGGACCCAAGGACCGAAGAGGTCGCGATTAATAGACCAGGAGAGGCTTTCGTCCGGCAGGCCGGCGCATTTACTAAACATCCTTTACCTCTGACCTATGATGATCTCGAAGATATCGCGATCTTGGCGGGAGCGTTACGAAAGCAGGATGTTGGACCACGTAGCCCTCTCTGCGCCACCGAGTTACCAAATGGAGAGCGGCTGCAAATCTGTTTACCGCCAACGGTGCCGTCGGGCACCGTCAGCCTGACGATCCGGCGCCCATCCTCACGTGTTTCGGAACTTAAAGATGTGTCATCTCGCTATGATGCTCCGCGCTGGAATCAATGGCAGTCGCGCAAACAGCGTCAAGCTCAACAGGATAAAAAGATCCTTGAGTACTATGACCGCGGTGATCTGGAAGAATTCCTGCATGCATGTGTGACTGGGCGGCTGACAATGCTGCTTTGCGGACACACGGGTAGCGGCAAGACGACGATGAGCAAGACTTTGACCAACGCCATTCCGCCTCAGGAAAGACTGATCACTATCGAAGACACGCTCGAACTCGTAATTCCGCACGAGAATCACGTTCGCCTACTATATTCGAAAGACGGAGCAGGTTTGGGTGCGGTCACGGCGGAGCAGCTTCTACAGGCCAGCCTGCGTATGCGGCCGGATCGAATACTGCTCGGTGAGATACGCGACGATGCCGCTTGGGCCTATCTCAGCGAAGTCGTTTCTGGCCATCCAGGATCAATCTCCACTATTCATGGCGCCGATCCGGTTGAGGGTTTCAAAAAGCTCTTCTCGCTCGTCAAGAGCAGCCCACGGGGAGCTGCCATGGAAGATCGCACGCTGATTGATATGCTATCTGCCGCTGTCGATGTGATCGTGCCGTTCCGCACCTTCGGTGATGTATATGAGGTAGGCGAGATCTGGCTCGCGGCCGACGCGCGCCGACGGGGAGAGACGGTGGCTGATCTTCTCAACCCGCGTTAGGCTTATTCCAGCGCCTCCGACCGCATCCTTCACAGTGCTAATTGCTCAAGAGGCCGTCGGCACAGCGGGAGCTACTCGTCGGGCGATGTGGTCATCCGAGCCGCTCGGTATCGAAGATTATGTGGTGCCGGTAATCCCCCGCGGCGCGGATGCACGATGATTGCTGGCAGCGAGCACCTCAGGTTCTATGAGCGATTAGCCTCCAGCATCAGCGGTCATCCGCAAATTTGCAGCAACAATCTCATGCCCCGCGCATCCAAAACCATCTCGCACCGGCCGGGACTGTTCTGCAACGGGTTCGCCGACCTTCTTCCGGTGATAGCGTCGTCCAGTTCCGTCGCAGGCGCTGATGATGCTGGCGTAGACTAGTCGTCGTCATTGCAGTTGCTGTGCAAAAAAACACGGTCTAGAACCGGCCATCCCTCCCGCTTCCGCTTTCCTTAATCTCAGTACGTCTTCCTTGTGCACGACGGCAGCCTCACGTCCTGATCATCGTACGAATTGCACATGCCATGGTCCTGGATGAGACTGGCTTAGCCAGGGCAATCGCGGAGGCCCGGTCATCAGCCGCAGGTGGCATGTTAAGGTTAGCTCCACCAATGATGATGACGGGCACTGTTTTAAAAGCTGCATGTATGGCTTCGGCGCGCCGTCGCTCGTGAAAAGACAAATGATCCGCCACAATAAGATCGACTGCTTTCCCCCTAAACATCCAATCGAAAAGATTGTCGAATGTCTTGAAGCCAACTGGCTCATAGCCTAATGCGGCAATCTTGTCCTCATACATCCCCAGCGTCCCTCGATCGGGCTCTACTACTGCGACGATCTCTCCGTTACCATGTGGTATTTCACAGGGCCCAAAAAAGCTGTCCGCACTCACCGGCTCCTTTGAAGAAGGCGGTAGATAAATGTCGAAGCGCGTACCGCGCCCAACGGTTGAGACGACGTCAATGTATCCTGCATGCGCTTTCACATACCCGTGAACTGCAGCGAGACCGAGCCCCGTCCCGCCCCTGCAAGAGCGCGTGGTGAAAAAGGGCTCAAAAATATTCGGTAGTACGGCTTCAGCAATACCTTTGCCGTTATCGCCGACAGAAAGGAGGACATAGTCCCCGGGTGGTAAAGTGCCAGTAGCAAGTGTCTTCGATTGGGAGACATAAATGCGAGAGACGCTGACCTCAACGCGGCCTCCATTCGTGAAAGCCTCCGAGGCATTCTTGCAGAGATTCATCAGGATCTGCTGTATTTCCAATGGGCTTCCTTCGATTACCGTTTGCCTTTCGTCAATTTTGAAATTCAGCTCTACGTCCGCACGAAGCGTAACGCGCAGCAACGGAGCCAAATCCATTGTCACCTCGGAGATGTTGAAGGGCTTGGTCATACGTTTTTGGTTTCGGCTCAGTGCCAAGATCTGATCAATGATCAGCCTTGCTCGATCGCCTGCAGTGATGATTTGGCCGATGTAACCTCGTGTTCTCGAGAGGCGGTGCAGAAGACTGTGGGCCATCTCGGCATAGCCGAGGATTGCCCCTAAAAGGTTGTTGAATTCATGCGCCATGCCACCTGCAAGTGTGCCGACGGCCTTCAGCCGTTCCGCATGCTCCAACCGCCTCTCCAGAAGGCTATGTTCCATCTGCCTACGTCGAAGATCGATGTAATCGCAGACACGACCAGTCGCGCACTCAAGAAGTTGAACCTCAGTGGAAGAGAGCCGTGGACGGTCTTGCTCATAGGCAAGGCAACAAACGGCGATTAGCTGATCGGAGGCCTTGAAGACAAGCAACTGAGAAAGACCAGAAGTCCCCTCCGCAACGCCGCGAACTTTTTGCTCGGGAACGATGCCAAACAGTGGCAGTTGCTCCCCCGCCTGGACAAGCGAGACAATTTCAAGCAGCAACCCATCGTTCCAGTTAGACCCAGGATTGTTTGCGGCGAAGCACCCAGCCGCCCTCCCGGCATTCACTTCGACCAGTGCCAGCGTGCACTGATCAGCATTGAAAAAGCGTTGAACGACTCGAAGTGCGGCTTGGGTTGAGGAAGTTAGCGACATCTTTGTTGCTTCACAATCTCTGAAGCAAGCCCCAATCTCCTTCATCGCCGCTTCAAACTGCAAGCGCCTTACCAACCGATTCGTGTGCAGATGCAACCTTGACAGGAGAACGACTATACAAAAGCAAAGGCATATTGAAACTAAGATCAGAAACATTCTTGCCCATTGCTCGCTCAGATTGATCAAGCTGTGGCGATTTAAATATTCGCGCTCCAGTTTCGCGGCTTCAGCAATAGTGTCGGATGACGCAATGCTATTTACGGCTTCGTTCACCTGCGGCAACAAAGACAGGATGACCCGACCATCGCGTACAACATATTCAATGGCTTCACTCTCATCCCCCGTCGATTGAAGCCGGTCGAGTTTTTTATCGATCTGTGACGCAAGGTTCGAACTCGGACGAAGCAAAAACTGCAGAATCAAATCGCCGAGTTCGAACCTTCTCGACGGTGATCCCGGAAGCAAGCTCACAAAATGATCGAAACTTGAGAGAGCATTTTGCAAGCGCGCGTTCTGTGCGCTCAAGTTGCCGACGATAGCATCTGTCCTTTCGACCGACAGCTTTACCCGAGTTAGCAGTCGAGAGAGATCACTGGCATTCTCGTGAGTCGCCTTTTCAAACAACTCCTGTAGGTCAATCAGGCTCTTCTGCACTGCCCGTAACTTTTCTGCAACAGGGCTGTAGTCCCGTAGCATGCCGGCGCGAGCGCGAAGCACATCGCGCTGCACTAATGCACTATTGGTCTGAATTCTTCGCAATTCACTTAGTATTACCTGATTAGTCTGGTTGTCCTGCCCGCACCTGCTTGCCAGCACTGTCAACAACACAGTCGTGAACACCAACACTAGAACTATCTTGGTGCTGAGTTTCTTCTCCCAAGGAGACAGCGACGAATCATCCGCGTTCGCCCGCCTTCCTGAGCATCGCGATCTGAACATTAGCTCCGTTTCGCGCTGATGGATGCATGGTAGGTGCTGAACCTGAAACACCACGCCCCTCCCCGTTCAGTAGCGTCACTACGCCTATTCGCCACTGCAATCGATATGCATCGCAACGCGACGTCCGGGACGCATAGGCGAGGAAGGTTGTTTGTCTTTTTGGGGATCTCGAAGGCACCGCTCATAGACATAAGTTCATCGCTTTATGTATATCTGGGGCATATCGCGGCGACGTTGCTGTGCATCAGCGCCTCCGCTGTCAAATCCAGGCATTTTCGCTTGGATCGGCTAGAGATGTCCGATATCCAACAAACGCTGATTACTTGACCCCTCGCCATTGAAGCTTGACGCCCACAGTCGGAGGGCTCTCTGCTTCTGAAGGACGCCATTAGCTCCGCTCGGGCGCCATCGCAGGCTTCGCTGATGGACTGCGTGACTCGACCAGCCATCGACGCCTCTCCAACGATTGCATTGGCTGGCCTATCATCTGACGGACTGAAGTCTATTTTTGTGCGAACACATGCGCCCGTGGACATCAGGAGCCTCCAGCATTTCGATGAGGCGATTAACAAGGCGATTTTTTTCTTCGCTATCAAACTTGCCAAAGTCCCTCGCAACCAAGCTAGTTGCAACTGCAAGGTTAAGTTCCCAAAATTGCGTGCTGTTTCGCGCGGGCTATCAGTTACTAAGCGTTCTGCAATATTGGTCAGTGGCCTATCTGGGAGATCAGAGAGGTAACTTCGTACCTCGGCCGCCCTCCCGCCATTGCGGGATGAACTTTCAGGTGTGCGTATCCGTTTGCTATCGTGATCCATTAGTAGGACTCCGAAGTAATCTCGACTGCCCGATGAGGCTACCATCGAAGCTTGATCTGCTAAATCGATATAGCGTTACATTTGTAGTCCTACTGAGGGTCCCCGTCGCCACATACGCCGTTGCCGCCACTTTAGGTATATAGTTTGCGCCGAAGAACAAGCGACGCGAGTGTGACAGACGAACGGTGTTTCGCAATCCTATGGCCCAAGGGTACGTTGATGCCGCACTTCCGCTTCGCCGACGGCAGCCTTCCGGGAGGCCCATTACCGATAGATCAGCAGAGCTTTATCAATTTGGCTGACTCTTAATCGGAGCCCTGAGCTCAATGACGCCGTTTAGGCCCCGACAGGCCACGTTTTCCTTTGCCGGTCCTGCGATTCGTGAAGGGCGGCATAAATCTCCCGCTATGTTCGGACAAGTAGCTAGCAATAGCGCACGTTACAAAACGGTTTCTAATTGATTGACGTTGCAACAGAATTTCATTCTTCCACCTTGATTCCAATACCTTCAGTGCTTACAGTCTTATCGATGGTTGGCGGATATTTGCATATCGGGCAGGTCCGAATCTTCCGCTCTTCACGAGGGCGTCGGCGCCATAAAGTAGCGACCTCCGGTCGGAGTGTCGCAGCATCTTGCAGCCGCTCGAATTATACGGTGGACGACGATTTCAAGCAAAACTACGATTTCAAACAAAACTACGCCCTCAAGCATCGCTTTGAGCATCCTGTGTTCACTGGCTGCAGGTTTTTGTGCGGCAAGTCTGTACGCAACATTCCGTCACGGAATTAGCGGTGAAGCTTTGATGGCGTTTGACATCCTCGCTTTTTGGTACGAGACGCCTTTCTATTTGGGCTATACAACCCTAGCCTTCTATCACGGCTTAGCTGTCGTCGTCTCAACATCGGGAATCGTTCTGCTGATTCAGCAGATGCTTTCCGAAGGCAATCGCGAGCATCACGGCACGGCGCGCTGGGCTGGCGTGGATGAAATGCGCCGCGCAGGGTATCTGCAGCGGTACAGTCGCATCAGGGGTCCAGTATTTGGAAAGACGAGTGGCCCTTTTTGGTCCGACTATTACCTGACCAATGGCGAGCAGCCTCACAGCCTTATCGTTGCGCCAACCCGCGCGGGAAAAGGCGTGGGAATTGTCATTCCAACGCTACTTACGTTCAAGGGCTCAGTGATAGCTCTCGACGTTAAGGGTGAGCTTTTTGAACTCACCTCTAGGGCACGCAAAGCCGATGGCGACAGTGTGTTGAAATTCGCACCGCTAGATCCAGAACGGCGGACGAGTTGCTATAATCCTCTGTTGGATATCATAGCATTGCCTCCAGAGCGGCAGTTCACCGAGGCGCGCCGTTTGGCGGCGAACCTCATTACGACCAAGGGACAGAGCGCGGAAGGTTTCATCAACGGCGCTCGAGATCTTTTTGTCGCCGGCATTCTTGCCTGCATCGAGCGCGGCACGCCAACAATCGGGGCCGTTTACGACCTCTTTGCTCAACCGGGCGAGAAATATAGGCTCTTTGCGCGCCTCGCGGAGGAGACCCAGAACAAAGAGGCTCAGCGGATCTTCGACGACATGGCGGGCAACGATACAAAAATTCTAACCTCCTATACTTCTGTGCTGGGCGATGGCGGGCTCAACTTATGGGCGGACCCCCTGGTTAAAGCGGCGACAAGCCGATCAGATTTCTCAATCTATGATTTGCGTCGCCGGAGAACTTGCGTTTATCTTTGCGTTAGCCCAAACGATCTTGAGGTTGTCGCGCCTCTGATGCGCCTACTCTTTCAGCAGGTCGTTTCAATTCTACAACGCTCGCTGCCTGGCAAGGATGAGAAGCACGAGGTGCTATTCCTGCTCGATGAATTCAAGCACTTGGGCAAGCTGGAGGCGGTTGAAACGGCAATCACGACCATCGCGGGCTACAAGGGCCGCTTTATGTTCATTATCCAAAGCCTCTCGGCATTGTCGGGAACATACGACGAGGCCGGTAAACAAAACTTTCTCAGCAATACTGGCGTGCAAGTCTTCATGGCCACGGCGGATGACGAGACACCGAATTATATTTCGAAAGCGATCGGTGAATATACGTTTCAAGCGCGCTCCACTTCCCATACCCAAGGGCGAATGTTCGATCGCAATATTCAGAGTTCAAATCAAGGAGCACCTCTACTGCGGCCCGAACAGGTCCGTCTGCTCGATGACAAATGCCAGATTGTCCTCATTAAGGGCCAGCCACCATTGCAACTGCGAAAGGTTCGATATTACTCCGATCGCGCACTGAAGCGCATCTTTGAAAACCAGACAGGAGGACTTCCGGAGCCCGCACGCTTGATAATCACCGAGGAGGGAGTCGGCGCAAATTTCCAAGCTTAACGACCGCTGCCGACACGCCCATTTCGGGGAACCGCACTAGACCGGCGGCAGCTCGCGAACAACAGGCCGAGCCGCCGACCCTCGCATGGACTACCGATCAGGCGGCCAATGTGCCCCCGTAGTCGGTATCCACATCAGCGTCGAAGAAATAACCTGCACCCCGGGATGTTTTAATCAGACGAGGGTTGGCCGGATCCGGCTCAAGCTTTCGGCGCAAGCGCAAGATGAGGACATCAACACTTCGGTCATGCACCTCTTCTCCACGCACTCGGCTTGCAAGCAAAAGCCGCTCTCTAGATAAAACGTCGCGTGGTTTTTCCAGAAAGGCGACTAGTAGATTGAACTCACCTGCGGTAAGCTTGACCTCGCCGCTCTGTTCAAAGATCAATCGGCGTTGATTAAGATTGAGCTTCCAACCAGCAAAATAAAACGAACGTCGATCTTTTGCCCGTGGATTGATGGGCCGCTGGCGCAATGCTACTCGAATGCGGGCCAAGAATTCGCGCATTCCAAAAGGCTTGGAAACGAAATCAGTTGCCCCGAGCTCCAGTGCAACGACTTTTTCGGCCTCCTCAAGACGATCGCCGCTGATGGTAATGATTGGAATATCCGATTTCGTCGCCAAATTGCGGATGATTTCCAGACCATCTTCGCGACCCAGATTAAGATCAACAACCACGAGATCGACCGGCGCACACGAGAGCACGCGATTGAGCTGCCTACTATCGCTTACTGCGGTTACCTTAAAGGCATGTATCGTTAGATATTCGACAATGAGGTGCCGCATAGCGACATCGTCATCGATGACAAGAACGTGTTTCAATGGCTCTCCTTTCATTTTTCAACCAGGCTGGCAAAAACCTCTCGGAGGGCAGATGAACAAGATCTGTACGCCACAGCTTCGCCACTCCCAAACCCACTCGCCGTCTCCTGCCGCGCTTACATTCGCCGAGATGAAGACGATCTGTCGCGTGACGACTCGGGGCTTCGCATATGAGGATGTTTCATAGCTCGGACCTTTCCGATCGATCAGTGTGTCGGCCGGCCACTCGCTCATCGCGCGTCCAATTTGAAATACCACGACGAGTACGTCTTCGATGCGCGTGGGGGCAGGTACACGTCTGAAAGGTTGGACCACCTCGAACCCCCGCCACAATTGTCGCCACACCGTGTCTGCAGAGCCTTTCAATGTACTTGTGCAGCGCGTGCCGAATGGTGCCGAATACGAATGGAATGCCAAGCTGCTGCAGCACTGAATACCCCCTGTTGGGCAGCGAATGGGTAACCGGAGACCTTTAAGGTCTGGACGGACCCCACAGTCCCTGTTCGCCCACCATTAACTCAACCACGCCAAATTTAATGAAACGGCGCAACAGGCCCACAGGAGCCGCTACGCCGCGCGAGTTGTAAGCGATTAGACGAAGCTCAGCCCCCGCTCCGGCCCAACTTCGACTCCCTTCAAATTGTTTTGCATTAAAGCCTCCAGTCGGACCATATATCTTTCGAAAGAACTCAGCGAGCTCGGTGTGATCCGAGAGCTACAGCTGATTTTCCCAGCATAGTTTCCACCGCAGCGCATGTGCTTCCTCCTGCACCGATCGCAAGTCTTGCCACCTGATGCTTGATTGGAATCAAAATTCAGCGTCTTCTAAGGGTACCAAGCGACATCGGTAAAATTGATTATTTGGATCACTGGCATCCATGCCATGAACATAGGGTGCCTTCATGGGCTTTGATCCAAATCTTTTGTAGCCGCAGTAGCTTTGCCCTACGCGGCTGAAACACCGACTAAAGCTTGTCGCATCTAAATCGCCTCATACCCTGCGGCCTTGAAGTAGTTTCGACATTCCTCAACGGAGAACAATGCGCAGATGTCGCTGAGGGCATTCGATATTGCGTCGAAGCTCCTTGCGGCTTTCTTTCGTAGGAGCGACTTGAGTTTCGAGAAGGCCATTTCGATTGGGTTCAAGTCGGGCGAATAGGCCGGTAGGAACAGCAGCCTGGCACCGGTTTGTCTGATGAGTTTTTCGGCCTTTTGGCTTTTGTGGAAACGGACATTATCGGCAATGACGATGTCGCCCTTTGATAGAGTTGGGACAAGTTGCGTTTCGATCCAAGTCTCGAATATCTCGGCATTCATTGGTGCGTTGACAATCCATGGCGCCACCATGGAATGCGATCGGAGGCCAGCGATAAACGTCTGCGTCTTCCAGGATCCGAAAGGCGCATGACTGCGGTAACGGTGACCCCGTAACGACCAACCGGAGCGTTTTGTCAGCTTTGTGTTCGTCGACGTCTCATCGATAAAAGTGAGGCGTGCCAAAGCCTTATCAAAAAACGGCTTGCGTCTTTCGATCCATAGACTTCTCGCCCGAGCGATTTCCGGACGAAGCTGCTCGCTTGCCATCAGGCTTTTTTTGTGGCTTAACCCGAGCCGGTGCAACATGCGGCCGACGCTCGAGCGATGCACAATTACGGCTTTGGTGCATGAATAGTTTCTGAACGGTTCGGCGATAGGCAAACAGGATCGCAATCAGCTTGATCCGAGTGCCATGCCGTACAAACACAACGCCGATCGTCATCACATCGCAAAGATGAAATTCAGGGTGACGAATTGGCCGGAGTACGAGGCAGGCCTGCGTCGGCGTGGCAGTCTTACACTGTGGATGACGCCGGAAGCATTGGCCGGATGGCATGCACCACAGCGAAAACGCGAGGTGGTCAACCCCGGTATTCCGATCTTGCCATCGAAACGGCCCTGACCCTGGGCTGTGTGTTCGGAATGCGGCTGCGCCAGACCGAAGGGCTCATGAATTCGTGTTCGATCTTATGGGACTTGATATACCCGTCCCCGATCATACGACGCTGAGCCGTCGGGCACAAACGTGGAAGCTGCCGGCCCAACGAAACCCGCCTCTGCCGGACGGCCCGCTGCATGTGCTGGTCGACAGCACGGGGTTAAAGGTGTACGGCGCCGGGCAATGGCTTGAGGAGAAACATGGCGCCAGATCACGCCGCAACTGGCGCAAATTCCATCTGGCAGTGGATGCCAATAGTGGCGAGATCATTGCCCATAGGCTGACCGATCAGGGCACGGATGATCCTTCCCAGGTGGAGCCGTTGCTCAGCCAGATCGACGGCGAGATTGACCAGTTCACAGCCGACGGAGCCTATGATGGCAAGCCAACCTATCAGACGGTCCTGCAGCACAGCGCAACCGCGAACGTCGTCATTCCACCGCGTTCGACGGCGGTGGAAAGCAATGGTGATACAGGGCCACCTGATCAAAGAGACAAGCACATAGCGGCGATCGCAAAAGACGGTCGGCTGCAATGGCAGGCGGCCACCGGCTACGGCAAGCGTGCACTGATCGAAACCGCCATCGGGCGATACAAGGGGCTGATCGGGCGACGTTTGCGGGCTCGTTCGTTCGCCACCCAGCAGACAGAGGTCGCCATCGGTTGCATCGTTCTCAACCGCATGCTGGCATGTGGACGCCCGGAGTCTGTCCGGCGTCAAGTCAGGCAGGCATAACCGACAACATCAAAGGCCGAAATGCGTTCGATTTCATATCCGCGCACCAACGCCTCCCTCCGCTGCTTCTGCATTTGCCGGAGAGGCGCTGGGGCATGCTGCGAGTAACGCTAATTGGGTCAGCTATTCAGCTCACGCACCGCAAAGCACGGCAACTCCCTCGGGAATTGCTGCCCCAGATGGGCAGTGGGCAGCGCGATGCTCTGACAGCGGTATGCCGGGTATTGCTGTCACTGACATCAAAATTGATCCAGAAAGCATTGCAAGGTCATGGCGGCGGCGGGCCCGAACCGATCTTTACACGCCTCATCAGGTAAACGGTGATCCGCGGAGCGAGGGCAAAAACCTATTCTGAATCATCTCCATCGTCAGGGGGCCTCTTCGGCGTCGACAAAATCAGCTGCCCTGATTTTTCAGGGGAAATTCTGTCGCAAAAGTCAGATGCAAAAAGTAACCTTTAGCGACCGACTTTTGCGACACTCGGCTTGACGGTTCACCGTCCTTCGCCTATTTGTTACATGTAACAGATTGAGCGGAGATTCCACCATGCCAACGCCTGTCACCCAAAGAGTCCAGAAGCGCCGGGACGCGCTACGGGCTGCTGGATTGCGCCCGGTGCAGATATGGGTTCCGGATACGCGTCTCCCGGGCTTTGCCGACGAGTGCCGCCGCCAGTCACGGGCCGTCGCTGCGGCTGATGCCGCTGACCGCGATCTGGACGCCTTCATGGATGCCGCCCTTGCTGATCTGGATGACGAGGCCGACGCGTGAGGCGTGGCGATCTCGTTACCGTCGCCATGCCGGGGGACTTCGGGAAGCCCCGCCCCGCCCTCATCATCCAGGCCGATCAGTTCGAGGACACCGGCACGGTGACGGTGCTGCTGGTGTCGGGGACGTTAGTGGACGCCCCTTTGATCCGGCCTACAGTGCGCCCGACGCCCGAGAACGGGCTACGCAAGCCGTCGCAAGTGATGATCGACACGGCCATGTCGGTGAAGCGCGACAAGCTCGGCCCGTCCTTCGGGCGGCTCGATGACGGAACCATGCTTTCCATCACCCGTTCGCTGGCCGTTTTCCTCGGCCTGGCCTGAGATCGTCTTTCACTATGTGCGAAATTCAGGAAATTTGCGAAAACTCGTCTGTAGTGCGCCAAGAAGCGACCACATCAGCAGATATTACATCCTCCGCACCGTTTCCGAAACCGGTAATTTTTCCGGGGTTGTACACGGGTTTTTAGGCTGAGACAGGCCATCAGAGTCGCTTTGCTTGGAAAGGAAGCGATGGCATTAGAATGGACGATCACAATCGTGGGCAGGAACGAATTTGGCGACACCTGCCGAAAGGAGATCCGCGTCGACAAGAGCTGGGAGCGCCTGTTCGACGGCGATATTGGCTTGTCCATCGACGATGGCAAGAAGATCATGGCGGCAAAAGTGCTGTCGTCAGCCATGAGGCGGAAACTTATTCTCTCTTTCGCCGCGTTTGCCCGGACTGCCACACTCTCCGATCAGTCAAGGACTATACGACACGAAAGGTCCGAACTGTTTTCGGCGCTGTGAAGGTACGTAATCCCGCTGGATGCTCTGCGAGAAGTGCTATCCCGGCATGGTCGCTGCCTTCGCGCCCTTGAAGGAATCTGCCCCGATCGGGCGACACCGGAATTGATGGAGCTGACGGCGCGCCTGGGGAGCATGATGCCATACCGGCAGGCTGCGAAGGTGCTTGCCGAGTTTCTGCCGATTGAACCAACCGAAACGCATGCGACTGTACGCAAGCGCACCATCAAGATCGGCGAGCGGCTCGACGATCAGATCGCAAGTGAAGAGCAGCACGCGAGGTCGCAAACGGATGAGCGACGCCAGATGGAAATGCAGCTTCCCGGCGACCGGCGCAAAGAGTTCGTCGTCAGCATCGATACCGCCCATGTTCGCAGCGTCGATCGCAATTCGGCGCGCAACTTCGAGCTCGTTGTGGCCCGGTGTGGTCGCGGTGGCCGGGGCGAACCAGGTGGCCGATATTTCACGACCGGCAGTACCAACCAGACCGCTCTTCGAGACCGAGCGCTGCACGCGCTTCAGAAGGAGGGATAGTGCGGTTTTGGCGACTTCACCGTGATCTCGGACGGCGCCGAAATTCTGAAGCGGCTGCCTCGCGCCATGCCGGAGCCGACAGCCCATATCATCGACTGGTTCCACATCGCCATGAAGATTCAGCCCATGCAGCAGATCGTCAACCACATCGTGCGATCCCAATCGAGCCCCTTCGAAGCGCTTCCGACCATCGACAGGGACATCAGAGCCGTGAAGTGGCGGCTCTGGCATGGGCGCATCGACCGCGCGATCCACGACCTTGAGCGGATTGTTGCCGGCTTGCAGCAAGCGCAGGGGGAAGGCGAGTTCTCGATCGCGCGGCTCTACAGCCTCGGCGGGCAACTCCTGACTTACATCCGTTCGAACCGAGGTGCACTCGTCAACTATGGAAAACGCTATCGCTCCGGCCTTCGTGTCGCTACGACCTTGGCCGAGTCAGCCGTGAACTCGCTGGTTGGCAAGCGGATGGTGAAGAAGCAACAGATGCGCTGGTCCATCCACGGCGCTCACATGCTGATGCAAGTCCGAACGGCAGACCTGAACGGCGAGCTTCGTGATCGATTGCGGGCACACTTCCGGCAGCCAGAACCGAACGTGCCTCCATTGTTCAAACCCAAACCCCCCCCTTTCTCCGAGCCGCCTGACCCCAGAGAAGTTACCGGTCTCGGCCTTCATCGCCACGATCTTTGGCGGATGGCTAGCAAGAAAGGTGCGCAGCTGACCTCGCGTCAGCTTCTTCCGGAACAGTGGCCTGCCGGTAGCGTCTGCACCATGCAATGGAACATGGATTTAGCCAAGTCCTATCCCGATCACAGCGGCACGATCCAGCATGGAGGCGAAATGCTCTCGGCGCGGGCGGTCTAGCCGGAGTGCTGCGGCGCAACAAGCGAACCTGTGCTTTTGGCAACGGCGCCGCTCCAATCACCTGCGGCGGGGAACCCATGCACTGCCAGACTCTCAGGAGCGACAGGCCGCGCCGTTACGATCGATCCGATGAAACCAACCTTTGTTGGTAAATCGTATACGCGCCAGCAGTGGCTTCCCTGCTCGTTCCGAAGCCACAGACGCGCACCATTGGGGCCAGTTTGTCGCGAGAGTGGAACCACGACCTGCGACAGGGGGTGGGCAAGTCCGAGTCCCAGAGCTTTTACTGCGGCTTCTTTACGAACCCAAAGGCGCAATAATAGTTCAGGAGCATTCGTCATCGTCCGAAGCCGTCGCCATTCTGCCGGCGACCAAATGGTCTCAAGCCAGCTCCATTCAACCGCTTGGTCCAGGCATTCGACGTCGATGCCGAGCAAAGGCTGGTGAGAGACAGCGACAAGTGCTAGGTCGCCGCTGCGGCTCAACGAAAAAATAGGCCCTCCGGGAACGTATGGGCGACGCCATTGGCTGTACGCAAATTTCACATCCCAGGGCTCAATAAGCAAGCAACCGGCCAAGATTCGGCGTAGGGCCACGTGCGCCGCTGCAAACCTTCGCGCGTCGTGCCGATGCTTCAAACGATTATATTTTTCCTGTTCTTCGTGATCCAACCAGGCAAGGCAGTCCGGCCACGGGTGGGGCGGAACGTTCAAATCAAACTGCCAGATCTTCACAGATTTCATTTGAGACGCTTGTGTTTCTGTTTTGGTAATTCAACTCTTTCGCCGAAAGTAGCATTGCGATGTTAAACGCGAAGCGAACGTTCATCTCTGCTCAAGCGCCGCCACTCTCGATAAAGGACGAGCGTGGCAGTCAGGCCAGCAGCAGCCTCACTGAGAACGGGACTAATGATGAGACCTTTGACGCCCAGCCACCGCGGCAACACTAGCAGGAGTGGTATCAGGAATAGCCCATCGGGCGTAATTGCGAGCAGCGATGCCCGTGTCACTTCGCCTTTGGCCTGTGCCAGCATAATAGTGACTGCCATTGCGGGAAAGCAAACAGAAGCGGCTAGGAATGCAGCAATTGCGCGTTCCGCGACCGCGATAGCTGAGGTCTCCGTAACAAACCAGGCGGCCAAAGCGTGCGATTGGCCGATGCCTATGAGCGCGCACATCGATGAGAACGCTAAGGATAGGGACAATATTACGGTCAATGCCTGCCGCACTCTGTCGCCCCTTCCCGCACCGATGTTGTAGCCGACCGCAGATTGGGCACCGATGCACAGGCCACTGATTGGTAGAGCCACTATGAAAAGCAGCCGCGTTGCGACACCCACCCCGGCCAAAGTATCGTCGCCAAATGTGCTGGCAGTAGAATTGAGCAGCCACATGGCAGCAATGCCAGCCACACTCGCGAGCGCCGCCGGACTTCCTACCGCCAGAATGACACCTATACGCGCCAATAAACCGGTTGCTGGATGACGGCCTAGCCTCACCACACCGGACGCGGTCGCAAAATGCCAACCGTACACGGCGGCCGCAGCCGCTTGCGCAATCAATGTTGCGAAACCAGCTCCTGCGATCCCCAGATCCAATCCGAAGATCAGCAGGGAATCGAGCACTGCGTTGAGAGCAAATGCCACAATCTGCGTGACCATGCTGAATAACGTGTTCCCCTCGGCCCTGACGATGAAGCCGCAGATCATGTTGAATACGAGCAGCACCTGGGCAAACAGGAGCGGCCTTAGGTATTCGATCGCATAGGGCAGCGTATTGTTGCTAGCGCCAAACCATGTCAGGAGGACGCTGATGCTGGTCGCGATACTACCAGAAGCTAATATCGCAATGCCCAAGCCCAAGACAATTGCTGTCAAGGCGAATGCTGCTGCGGATGCATGGTCATGCCGACCGAGGCTGCGCGCCACGGTCGATGCTGCCCCAGTCCCCACCGCTTGCCCGACAAGCGTCAGGACCATGGTAATTGGGAATGTAATCGCAAGAGAGGCCACCGCCTCTGCCCCAAGACGTCCAACGAAGAAAGCATTCAAAAGCTGGTAGGCCGCACTGACGCAAAGTCCCACAATCGTTGGAACGGCAAGCCTTAGCACAAGTGGCACCATGGGCTCGTTCTCGAGCTGCTCTAACTGGATCGGTTTCATTTGAGCGCCTGCTTTTAGGTAGAATATCATCGGACACTGGAGTCAGTTGAGACTTATTATTGTCTATTGCAAATCTCGCGAATGATTCCCGTCAGGTTGTTCTGCAATTTGTTTGCAGTTGACGTGGCCGATGATCCATCAATACGAGAATAGTTATGTTGTTGCACTATGCGCAAACAGCTATTCACTTCGTCGATTGAGTACTCAAGCCAATGGTGTTTGTTAAAATTCATGTCTTCGCCACACCATAACGGCGCCTCTTGCTGGTCCAAAAAACGGCGCCCGCCGATGGCCGCTAGAGGAGCACGGAAATTGATCACAACACGCGGCGTTGGCAATCGTGCCGCGCGCGCCGCCACTCTCTCATCAGGATGAAATGCTTGGAGAGCACGCAGGCCAAGGCCAAGGGTGGGTATCCGGCGACGTTGGGCGGCTACAGAGCGCAATTGCGCCATCGTTGGTTCAGTGCCATCGACCACCAGTGGCATTGGCAAGAGTTCACAGCAGATTCCAAGGTTATTTGATAGATCGACACCACCCAACACAGGAGTGCGCAGGGCCGTAATGCTGTCCACGTAAAGTCCAAGCATTGGACGATCGCCACCTAATGTCCGCAAAAAAGCCAATAGAATAAGATCCAGCCCATCTATCCCGGCACGATCAGAAAATCCCAGCAGCGCAGCGGTTTCCACTTGAGGGATGCTGAGAAATCGAGTCGCTTGGGATTCACACAACCGCAAGAATTCGTCGTTGTCGACTTCGCCGGCCCGCAACAACGCCTGCATGCGACGCGCGCCGACAGGATCGGATGGGGTTGGGTCTCCTCCAGAACGCGCCGCCGCTAGAGCCAGTGGTGAACCGGAGGGCATTAATGCTGCCCAAGGTCGGGTTTCCCAGTATTCAAGCTCTTCCTCGGCATGATCTATCGCATGATTGCGAAGGAGGTTAAGCCAATTGGCTATGCTGGCGTGTCCTGTGAGGGCGGTTGGCTTGACCTCTAGGCCAGCCGCCGCAGTCCTATAGAGTCGTTCCAGTTCCCCAATTAACAGACGAAAACCGTAGCCGTCTGTAAGGAAGTGATGCACGACAATGAATAGCCAGCTTCGCTGTGTCTGCGGTTGGCCCCCCTCGAATAGCAACACCCTGAGGAGGGGGGTGCGACCGTCGAACCGGAAGGCATACTGTGCCTGTTCGGTTTTTTCTGACACGATCTGTTCCCACATTTCCGGCAAATCGGCGGGGAGTGTGATACGTTCTAACGATAGCGGGTCGTCGGTCGGGAGCGTGCGCGCCGGAGTCCCGTCTGAGCGAACGAGCCGGGTACGAAGCATGGGATGCTCATCACCCAGTGTGGCAACGGCTTGCGATAAGAGCGTTCCATTAAGCTCTCCTGCGCTGAATTTCCACAGGCCATACAAATTGAAGTGCTCATCGTAGCCCATGTGCTGGCTGAAGAAACGCATGGTGGGGGAAAAAGGCGGGGCCACATTCTCGGATTTGATGCGATCGAATGTAGTCTCATTGGGCAGAGCATCCCCGTGTGCGTCAATGAGACTCGCCAGGTCGGCCAGTCGAGGGTTATCGTAGAGTTCGCCGACGGTGAAGCGCAAGCCACGAAGGCTGGCGTCGGACACGCATCGCACACTTAGGATCGAAGTTCCCCCAAGAGCGAAGAACTCGTCCTCGGCTGAAACCTCTTCGCAACCCAACAGACGCTCCCAAAGATCCGCGAGGGCTGCCTCGGTTACCGTTTGCGGTCTCCTTCCTTTGCCTGTGGACATCGCAGTTGGCAGTGGTAAGGCGCGACGGTCCAATTTGCCACCTGGATTGCGAGGCAGTTCATCAATGCGCATAATGCGCGCTGGCACCATGTATGTTGGAAGAGTTTCCCGTGTGAATGCCAGAAGGTCGGCCTCATCGAGGAGATCTGCAGTGCTGACCACATAGCCCACCAGCAGGCCGCCCCGATCCGGCATGGCATGCAACGCGACCCCGGCATCGCTTACGGCGGGGTGCGATCGGAGCGCATGCGCGACCTCGTCAAGTTCGACGCGGTAACCGTTCACCTTGACTTGGTCATCGTCGCGGCCATGAAGCTCCAGCGTCCCATCCTCCCGGAATCTGGCAAGATCACCAGTCCGGTAGAGCAACTGGCCGTCTTGCATCATTTCGAACCGAGTTGCCGGTTGCTCTATGTTATCGAGGTACCCAAGACTCAGGCATGCACCTGTGACACACAACTCACCCAGCGCGCCGCGCGGCATAAGTTGCAGCTTCCTGCTTCGCACGGTCAATTGCACATTTGCAATCGGTCGACCTATAGGAACGTTACGCGCATCAAGCGGAAGTGAATGATCCACTTGGTGCCAGGCGGCATTGGAACTGCACTCGGTCGAGCCATAGAAATTAAAGAGATTTGTGGCTGGAAACGCGAGCGTCCAGCGCTTGACGAGGTCAGGCGGCAGTGCCTGAGTGCTGCTAGCAACCAGCCGAAGCGCACTTGCCGACGGACCGCCGGTCGAGCGCGCCATGATCAGTGCATCCAAGATGGGTGGGGCGGCGAGGAGATGACTGATCTTGTGGTTTTCAAGCACGGACAGCAGCCGTTCTGGGATGACAAGCTCCTCTCGGGACAACAAATAAGCGGGAACCCCCTGCAGCAACGGACCGAAAATTTCCCAAGTGCTTGCGACAAGCGTTGCGGACTTCTGGACCACTGCAACGTCACCGGCAAGGAAGGGCAACTCTGACCACATCCAGTGCAAACGGTTCAGGCACGCCGACGCCGGGACGCGCACTCCTTTCGGCTCCCCGGCCGTTCCTGACGTGAAGACGATGTGCAGGACATCATGAGGCAAGACCGGATGAGGCACCCCCCCTATCGAAGCGGTTCCTGAGAGGGAATTCAGTGAAACCATCTGGCATGGCGAGTTTTCGTAGCATGCCCAGGAAGCATGAACTTCGCTGTCGGTCAGCAGGACCTTCGGGGATGTTGCCCGTAAGATGTGAACAGCGCGAGCTTGCGGCAACTCAGGCCCTAAGCAGACATATGCGGCATGCACCTTCACGCAAGCAAGGAGCGCCACCAGCGTTGCAATTCCCCTATCTGTCGCGATTGCTATTCGATCACCTGCGCGTGCACCCAGACCAGCCAACCCATTGGCAATACGGTCGACCGAGTCGTTCAGTTCAGCGTAGGAAATTCGGCCTCCGTTCCAGAAAAAGGCGGTGTGTTCTGGAGTGCGTTGCACCTGGGCCTCGAACAGTTCACGTAAGGTTGCCTTGCAACCGAAATCGCGGCTGGTGTCGTTGAAGGACGCAAGAAATCGCACTTCTTTCTCGTGCAATAGTCCGAGAGAACTGAGCGGTGCGTCGGGCGCTGCGACGCAATGCTTCAACGTGTGTTCCAAATTGCGCAGGATCCGCTCTGCTTGAGGTGCCTCGAGGATCTCTTTGCAATACGTCAGTTGAAGATAGACGCCGTCCCCTTCCTCCTGCGCGTAGAGTGTCAGATCGTATTTGGCGTAACCCAGCTCCAGTTCACGGATGGTGATGGTCAGTCTTCCGCCGTCTCCGTGTACTTCCTCCGGTTGCTCCGAGTACATGTTGAACATGACCTGAAAGACCGGTGATATGTTGCTGCGTCGTGCAATGTTAAGGGTCTCCAGCATCCGCCCGAACGGATAGTCACCATGTGAGATGGCGTCCGAAACAGTTTCCTGTACCCCCTTTACCAACGTATTGAAGGTTTCCGTGTCGTCGATTTTCAGCCGCAGCGGCAGCATATTGAGGAAAAAGCCAAGAAGCTGCTCGGTACCGGGGCGCTGCCTGACTACGTGAGGCGCGCCCACTACGACCTCGTCCTGTCCGGCATATTGCGCCAGCACGATCGCAAACCCTGCTAGAAGTGTTGCGAATAATGTTGACCGGTTGTCAGCAGCCACACGACGAAGCGCGGCCGTCACGCCCGCATCCAATGCTAGCCCTTGGGCGTGGCTGGCATATGTGAGGTGTCGGGGGCGTTCGTGATCGCTTGACAGCTCGAGGACCGGTAATTCTCCGCTTAACATCTGCTGCCAGTATGTCCCTTGAACATTGTAGCGATCAGGGGTGAGATTTTTTGCTTCCCACAGAGCGTAGTCGCCGAGGCCAATTTCGGGCTTTGCTGGCGAAGCTGCGGCCTGGCCAACCGTATGACTCTCGTAGAGGCGTCGCAGATCGCGCGCCAACACCGAAAGCGACCATGCGTCCATGATGATCTCATGGGTAGTTAGGTATAGCTCGTGCCGGCGCTCGTTCCTACGAACGAGGGCGGTCCGAAGGAGTGGGCCAGTCGCCAAATCGAACGGTTGCGCGCTGTGTTGCCGCTGAATTGCCGCGACGTGCTCGGCTTGAGCCATTGAAGGCAACGACGAGAGATCTTGGTACTCTAGTCGAGGTAGCGGCCCGTCAAAGGCCATCAGGGGATGGCCATCTTTCTCCAGGAATCTCACCCGCAGCGTGTCAAAACGATGGAGTAAATCAGTCCAGGCCGCCTCGAATGCACCGCGATCCAAGGAACCCTCAAGATTGACGACCGTCCGAAGCTCGTAGTTTCGTGCCTGGGGGTCGAGCTTCCAGAGGAACCACAGGTGAGTTTGAAGATATGTTGGCGGCACCACTTTCGTCGCCGCCTCAGGAATGCGGATAATGGGAGGCAACTGTGTCTCGGCGCCCTGCTCGATCGTCCGCGCCAACTCCCGGACCGTTGAACGGTGAAGTTGGCCCGATTGTATCTGGCGACCAAAAAGGCGGTGAACCCGATTAGCGAGCAACATCATTCGCAGCGAATCGCCTCCCAAATCGATGAAGGCGTCGTCGAGGCCGACAGGAGCCACGCACAGGATCTGCTCCCAAAGGTTCGCAAGCTGTCGTTCGATTTCTGATCGTGGCGATACGAAGGCAACATCGGACAGCGGGCGCATTCCATCTGGAATCGGCAGGCGGCCGTAGTCGAGCTTGCCGTTTGCATTGAGTGGGAGTGTCGGCACTTCAAAAATTTGATCCGGCATGATGTACGGCGCCAAGTATCGGCCCAGATGCTCTTGCAGATGTCGCAAAGTGCAGTGATCGCGCAGAACTACGAAGGCAACTAGGCTAGGCGGCACAAGATCTGCGTCGACGGCTGATGCATTTTCATCGCTACTCTCCCGCCCCAGTTTTGCACGGGCCGTGAGCTTCGCCCATCGATGTTGGCTTCGATGCAGGACTACAGCGCTTCCCATGACGCCATGATGGCTGTTGAGAACAGATTCAATTTCTCCCAATTCGACACGGTAGCCCCGCACCTTGACTTGCCGATCCGCTCGGCCAAGGCACTCGAGCAAACCATCGGGCCGCATGCGAGCCAAATCACCCGTCCGATACAAACGGCTGTGGCTAGGCGTGTCGTCGAACGGGTTCGCCACGAAAACCGCCGCAGTGCGTTCCGGGTCATTGATGTAACCCCGAGCGACGCCAGCACCGCTGACACATAGCTCCCCAACTTCCCCTCTCGATGCAAGTTTCAGAAGATCACTGTCCGGCCTGACAAGGTAGACCCGAAGCCCGGGAATAGGTCGGCCGATCGGTACGTAGGTTTCATTGGCGGCTGGCGGCTGTGTCACCAAGTGGTGCGTGACGCCGTCGCCGCACTCCGTTGGGCCATAATGATTGAGGATGGGAACTTCCGGATGGTGCGTCAGCCATTTGCGACATAGATCGGGTGACAGCGGTTCGCCAACAGTTGAGATGCAGCGCAGGTTCTCAAACTGAGGTGTGCTCTCGCCTTCTGTGGCAACGAGGCAGGTACGCAAGAGCGATGGCACGAACTGAATTACCGTGATCCTCCGATCGCGCAAAGTTTTTGATAATTGGCGAGGATCCGCAATAACAGCGGAAGGCAAAATATCGATGGCTCCACCCACCAATAGGCCTGCCAGGAATTGCCAGAGTGATACGTCGAAGCAGTGGGAAGCCGTTTGAGCAACGCGGTCAGTCGCACAAAGGCTGAGATCCGCAATTTTGGCATTGAGGTGGTTGGCCAACGCGGCATGTGTGAGCACCGCGCCCTTTGGTCCGCCGGTGGTTCCGGACGTGAAAATGACATAGGCAGCATCACCCGGCTGCACATCCAGGAATGTTGTGGGCGCGGCGGGGATCGAGGTGGCTAAACCGGCATTGACGACCGAAGCGGTTCCCGCAATTGCCTGCGCAAGCTCCAAATCGTCTGGAGCAGTAACCAGGATGGCGCATTCGCTACGTTCAACCATGCCCCGCAGCCGATCGGTGGGGTATGCCGTGTCCAGGGGTACGTAGACCGCGCGCAGCCGAAATATCGCTAGCATACAAGCAAGCAGCGCTGGGCCACGCGGCATCAACACAGCCACTGCCATGCCCCGTGTGCAGCCATGAACGCCAAGCGCGGCGGCAAGTCGATTGGTGAGATCGTCCAGTTCGCCATACGTCAGGTAATCTTCGCCGAAATACACGGCGGGACGGGCGGGGCATTCTTTTGCCGATTGGCCAAAGCGGGAAACAACAGATACAAATACTTTCGGAGAAGCGGGATGTAAGCTGTCCATAAGAGTGCGTTTTCCAAACTGCATTAACGAAGGAAATTTCCTGTGGTGGCCTGGCGTTCCAGCTCTTGATCCAGGCCATGGTAGACGCCGAGCAAGCCCGCCGAGGGGCAGGCATGTCCGGCGCTCGTATGAACAGCATGGCCCAATATTGAGCACACCGTTGAATGGATCGTAGACAGGCACAAACGCGCCAGCCTCGCTCGATTGCGACGCTGTCATTCTGGATGAGTTTTGCGGAACCTTACATTTTCGACCTTCTCTTCGGCTGGTCCACTGGTCGTTGCCAGAGGTCTGAATAGACATTCGCAAGCAGCTTGCGAGAAACTTTCTCTCAATCCCTTGCGATGAACCCCTGCATATAGTGCGCCAAACGAAAAACGATTTATAAACAACAACATGACTTCCAAGGTTGCCATGTCGCATGTTCGACATTGTTCAACATCAAACAAAACTATGCACGTGGTGTTGGCCGGCTCTTAAGTTCCGCTTTCCCGGGGGTGGAATCCTGTCCATGACGGCGATGGCGAGTGCGTGCAGATTGGCAACGAGGAGCTTCGTGGAATTTGTTCGCCGCGACTTTGTCCGAAATGGCGTGAGGATAAATGATCAAGGGGGAGTAGAGCTTCGGGCCCTGTTGCAAAAACAATGTGATGCTGGAATGGGCGGTGACGATTTTCAGCGGCCCTTTAATGAGCGATTTCAAGTGTCGCAATTTTGAGGGCGAGGTCATCCTTTGGGTGGTTCGCTGGTGTTGCCGGTGCGGGGCATTCAAAATGCTGAAAAGGGCCTAATGCGTATGCGCCGTCTGCATCCCATTGATTCCGCGTGTTTCTGAACGTTGAGGTTTCTGTCAGAAGATTTTCGGCAAGAGCTGGAGATTTGGCATGGCGGATGGTCACGGGTTTGTTGGGCGATGCGAAGTTGTCGAGCCTCGTCGGGGAAACCGGCGATGGCCCAATGATCTGAAGGCGCGAATTGTAGCGGAAAGCCTTCAGCCTGGTGCTCGGGTTGTTGATGTTGCGCGTCGTCATGATCTCATTGCGCATCAGCTTTCGGACTGGCGACGGCAGGCACGTCAGGGTCTTCTGGCGCTGCCTGCGGAGCTGATGGCTGGCGTGCCTTGCGAGAATAGCGGCCCATTCGAGCCTGCCTTTGTGCCACTTGATTATGACGGAGCCGAAGATTGCTACCGATGCTTCGCCGATCCCGGAGACGGTCGAGATCACTTCGGGGACCATGACGGTAGAAATAGGCGTAGACCTTGTGGTGAGGGTTCCCGGCGATGTGCCGGTTGATCGGGTTGCGGCTCTGGTGCGGGCGATGCGAGGGATGGCATGATCGTCGCGGGCCAACGATTACCGATCTTGATCGCGACGAGGCCGGTGGACTTCCGCTGTGGTCATCAGGCGCTGGCATTGATGGTGCAAACCGAGTTGAAGCTCGATCTGCATTCCGGGGTGACGGTGATCTTCCGGTCGAAGCGCGGGGATCGCCTAAAAATCCTGGTATGGGATGGCACCGGAATGGTGCTGATCTACAAGGATCTGCTGTCGTTTGGCAGTTAAACGTGAGAATGCGCCCGTTAGAGCAGCTCTTGGCAGTTAATTTGAGACGGTCCGCCCATGTTTCGCATTGACCAATTCTCATTTAAGTGGTTGTAAAAATTCCGATTTACTGGACGTGATCTGCTAGGATGGAAAGCTCCGTCCTTGTGGCAAATATCAAATTAGAGCATCGCACTGGAATTGAGAATCGAAGGGTTTTCCTCTTGGTATTGTTGTGATTCACTTCCCTTGGAGGTGAATCACATGGGAAAGTCTCATTCTGTTGATCTTCGTCGACGTGTTGTCTCGATGGTCGCTAGTGGCCAGTCACGGCGCGCCGCTGCCCGTCATTTCGCTATCAGCGACAGCAGTGCGATCAAACTGCTGCAACGCCGCGAGCGGACTGGTCTGATAACACCTGCACGACAAGGAAGGCCGCCGGGGGGAGGAAAGCTGTCGCCCTATCGAGACTTTCTCGTTGCACAGGTCGAAGTCAAACCTGACATCACCATGCCCGAGCTTGCCCGTCGTCTTGAGGATGAACATGGTTTGGTTATTCCACCATCGTCCCTGTCGAGGTTTTTGATAACACAGGGCTTCACATATAAAAAAACAGCTGATGGCGTCGGAACGCGCTCGCGCTGATATCCGAAAAGATCGTGATGTCTGGATTTCGAAACGCCAGCCGAGGATGCGATTTGAACCGCATCGACTTGTTTTCTTGGACGAAACCTCAGTGAACACAAAGATGGTGAGACTGCGTGGGCGGTCTCCGCGTGGCGAGCGTCTCATTGCGGATGCACCGTTTGGTCACTGGGGGACACAGACCTTTATTGCAGGCTTGCGGTGTTTCGGTCTTACCGCGCCCTGGATTATTGACAAGCCGGTGAACCGGGAAATCTTCGACATTTACATCGAGACCCAGCTTGCTCCGACACTCGAACCAGGCAATGTCGTAATCCTGGATAATCTTCGCGTTCACAAGAGCGAAAAAGCCAAAGCCTGCCTCAAGGAAGTTGGTGCGTGGTTGCTGTTCCTGCCAGCTTATTCGCCGGACCTGAACCCCATCGAAATGGCCTTCGCCAAAATCAAGGCCCACCTCAGAGCAGCCACCGCACGCACGTTTGACGCTCTCTCAAATGCCCTCGGATCGATCTGCAACCTCTTCAACAGCCAAGAATGCCGTAACTATTTCAGAGCCGCCGGGTATGGGTTCGATTAAAAGTACGGTGCTCTAGGTGCCAAATCACGAACTGAAATCTCAAATTTACTGCTCGATCTAAAATAGTGTGCCGTGCTATCTCGTTGAAATGCTTGCAGGCAGAGTCTCACGATTAACTGCAAAACGACACTGCGCATGGCCCGGCGGATGCGGCAGTGGCACGAACACCTCCTGGCGGCGTTGTTCCCGCTCGCGCATGTAATCCTTGATGATCGTGTAGCCGCCGGTGAACCCGCACTCGTCACGGAGCCGGTCGAACACCGGCTTGGCCGTATGGCGCTGCTTGCGCGGCACCGTCACATCCTCATCGAGCCACTGATCGACGATTGACACAAACGCATCCAGCTTCGGCCGCCGCACAGGTGACCGGCGCTGATAGCCGGGCGGAACATAATACGACAGCATCTTGGCGACACTGTCGCGCGATATGTTGAAATGCTTTGCAGCCTGACGACGGCTCATTCCTTCCGAAACAGCCAGCCGAACCTTCAGATAAAGTTCCACGGTGTAGATCCCCTGTCCCTCCTGCGTTCAATGCAGCAAGGAAATAGGTGGCCGGATTTTACTCCGCCCGCGGCCGGACTATTCCGCCGCTACCGTGGCAGGTTTTTGCACCGCCGCTCTCAGGTGACCGGTTTAAGGCAGTTGATAGCCGTCGGGCCAGAACTCGGCGATTTTCCGGAACACTCATCATCGTCATATGGTTGCCTGGGATCGGTGTGGCATGAACACACGCCGCAGCTATGATATGTTGCCAACCTAGCATGCGCGAGCTTGCCTCTTGACCATCCATATTTTCTTCAGTTCCTGCACGAAGGTTGATGAGCGGCTCGGTGGCATAAAACTGATGTATTTCGATTGGCAGGGACGGAACTCGATACGATTGCACCACTTGTTGGAACTGGTCGATCCTTTTATACATCAAAGCTTCGCTTTGAATATCGCGAGACGCGTGCAGCGCTCCAAGTTGCTGTCCCTTCTTGAGCAATTGAGCGATTGAATTTTGTTGTGCAAGGTGGTCCTCGAGTTCGAGGACGTCATGGTCCACGACATCAAGGGATTGCAGCACCGCTTCTCCCACCACTTCTAAGGGTCGTACTCTCGATGGATTTGAGGATAGCGCAACATCAATGAAACCCATGAATGATATAGCCTCGTCGAGATATAGTAAGCGCTGGGCAATTGCGTAAGCTAAAATTCCGCCTGAAGAGTATCCAGCAAGGCGATACGGACCTTGCGGCTGGATTTCTTTGATCGCCAGGATTACCTTGGCGGCTATGTGTTCAAGAGTTAGGGGACGAATTTCATCGAAAGGCGGCCATGGCAGAGCATAGACGGGACAGGATGCGTCCATTTCCCTTGCCAAACTAAGGGCATAGGAACAATCTCCTGAACCCGAAGGAACAAAGAAGAGCGGCGGCTGCGATCCCGTAGCACGAATGGAAAGCACTCGAGATGTATTGGGGTGCCGCTGTACATCAATCTTCGACGCGAGTTCGTGCAAGACAGGAGCTTGAAAGAGATCAGCGGCGTCAAACCTGAGGTCAAGTGATAGCGCTCGACTGAGAAGCTGTACTGCCAGCAGCGAGTGGCCGCCGAGTTCGAAGAAGTTGTCGTGGCGGCCGATGCGCTCGAGGCCGAGCAGCTCTTGCCAGATCGCGGCCAGCAGCGTCTCGACCGCGCCCTGCGGTGCCTCATAGACGGTGCGCGCATAGGCATCGTCGTCGGGAACAGGCAGCGCCTTGCGGTCGAGCTTGCCGTTCGGCATCAGCGGCAGTGCGTCCGGCCGCACGAAGGCGGCCGGCACCATGTAGTCCGGCAGCAGGCCACCGAGATGGGTCCGCAACGCTGCGGCAAGCTCCACGCCATCGGCCTCGTGCGACCCGTCCGTCGTCTTCGCAACCACATAGGCGACGAGCCGCTTGTCGCCGGCGCGATCGGCGCGCGCCACCACCACCGCCTCGGCGACTAGCTTGTGCTCCAGCAGCCGGGCGGCGATCTCGCCCGGCTCGATGCGGAAGCCGCGGATCTTCACCTGCTCGTCGTTGCGGCCCAGGAACTCCAGATTGCCGTCCGGCAGATAACGCCCAAGGTCACCGGTCCGGTACATCCGCGCCCCGGGCTCATCACTGAACGGATCGGCCACGAACCGCTCGGCCGTCAGCTCCGGCCGGTTGAGATAGCCGCGCGCCACCCCCGCCCCGCCGATATAGAGCTCGCCCACCGCCCCGAACGGCACAGGCTGACCATAAGCGTCAAGCACATACACCCGCGTGTTCGCGATCGGACGGCCGATCGGGACGTTCGCGGATACAGCTGGCGCTGCCGGAACCTCATAAAACAGACAGCCGACGATCGTTTCGGTGGGGCCGTACTCATTCATCATTCTGGCCGCAGGCTGGACTCTGCGCCACAGCTCGACTGTCGAACCGAACAGCGCTTCACCGCCGATGATAAACAGGCCAACCTCGCTGGCGGTAGAGTCCGCCAGCATCTGTTGCCCAAGCGCGTCCAAATGGCTCGGCGTGATGTCGATGACCCCGCAGTGCGAGCGGATCCTTTCCTTCACCCCCTCGACCTCGTCTCCCTCCCTGACAAGCTGTGCATGGCCACCACACAACAAAGGCACAAAAAGGCTGGTAAGTACGGAATCGAAGGCCAAGGACGAGGAGACTACCGAGGAGGACCTGGGCGCGTAGGCCCCACAGGCCCAGTGCAAATAGTTCACCAATCCCCGATGCTCGACCATGACGCCCTTTGGCGTTCCGGTGGAACCGGAGGTGTAGATGACATAGGCGAGATGGCTGGGGGTCAGACCGAGGGCATGCGGGTCGGGATCCGACGCCGGCAGTTCCGCCCAGGCAGAAGTAGCCGCATCGAGATCGATCGCCTTTAGGTCACCGATCGCCTCGGCGCCGAGGGCTTTGCGGCCGGCCGCATCGCAAAGCAGCAGCCGCGGGGCGGCATCGTCGAGCACCTGCCGCAGACGGCCGGACGGATAGGCTCGGTCGAGCGGCACATAGGCGCCGCCGGCCTTGAGGATCGCCAAGACCCCCACCACCATCGCCGGGCTGCGCTCGACGCAGATCGCCACCGGCTGGTCCGGCTTGCCCCCAAGCGCGATCAGATGATGGGCCAGCCGGTTGGCCTGGGCGTTCAGTTCGCCATAGCAGATCGACTGCTCTTCGAAGACCAGCGCCACCGCGTCGGGCGCCTTTTGCACCTGCGCCTCAAACAGCTCATGGATGCACCGCTCCGACGGATAATCCGCTTCCGTCCGGTTCAGCTCCTCCAGCAGATAGCTGCGCTCGGCGGCCGGCAGGATGTCGAGCTCTCGCACCGGCGTATTCGGCGCCTGCTCCAATGCCTCCGCCAGCTGCTCGAGCGCCCGCTGCATGTAACCGCAGATCCGATCGGGGGAGATCGGCTCGACCGCGTCCGCCGTGAGCCCCAGCTCCTGACCAAAATCGTCCACCGACAGCGTCACGGGATAGTTGGTGCGTTCCTCGCCCCCCAGCCATTCCATGCCGGACAGCCCATCCTCCGCTTCGCAGGCGACCGCCGGCGTGTTGTGACGGTAGTTCAACAGCGCGCTGAACAGCGGCGCCGGCGCGGCAACCCCGCTGCAGCGTTGCGCCAATGCCAGCGAGGCATGCTCGTGTGAAAGCAGTTCGGCCAGTCGGGCGTGGGCGATACGCACACTTTCCTCAACCCCGGTCCCATCGAGGTCGAGCCGCACAGGCAAGGTGTTCATGAACAGGCCCATCGCCCGGTCGGCGCCGGCACCCGCATGCATGCGGCCGAACAGCACCGTGCCGAACACCACCTGCTCACGGCCGCTGCTCAGCGCCACCACCTGCCCCCAGGCCAGATGGCAAAGGCTCGCAAGGCTCACCCCGAGCCGTCGTGCCTGGCTGCGCAGCCGGTCGTGCAGCGCCTGCGGCAGCATCCGCCGTGCCTCGCGGGATCCGATGCCATCACCATAGACCTCGCTCAGACCGAACGGCAGCGTCGGCTCGTCGATGTCGGCCAGCATCTCCCGGAAGAACGCTTCATGCGCTTTGGCATCCATGCCAAGCCGCGCCTGCGCCACCAGGTTGCGGAACGGCTGCGGCGCTGCAAGCTCATGCGCGCGCCCCTGCAGCGCGGCCCGGACCTCGGCATGCATCACTTCGGCCGTCGTATGATCGCCGATCAGATGGTGCTGCAACACCAAAAGCAGCCAGCGCCCGCTGCCCGGTTCGCGCGCGATCACGAACCGCATCAGCGGCGCCCGGCCAAGGTCGATGCGCTGCCGGCGCGGATCGAACCGCCGCCTGAGCTCATCGGCGCCGGAACCATCACAGCCCTCCAGCTCAACCTCGACCACATCCAGCGGTGCAGTGCGCCAGACCACCTGCGCCGGGTTGGACAGCCCTTCCCAGACAAAGGCGGTGCGCAGAATGTCGTGCCGGGCCACGACTTGCTGAACCGCGCCAAGATAGCGCTCAAGCAGGCCACGGTCGGCGAACGCCATCTGCGAGACCAGCAGATAGGGATCGCCCCGGGTTGCCAGCAGATGGTGGAACAGAATGCCGTCCTGCAGCGGCGACAGGCCATAAATGTCCTGGATATTGCCGACGCCACCGGGAACCGTCGCCACGATCCGATCGATCTCCGGCTGGGTCAATTCGGCGAGCGGCAGCATCTGCGGCGTAATCGCCGTACTCTGCTTGGTGATCAGGTTGGCAGGCACCGCCACCTCGTGATGGCTGCCAAGGCTGGCGGCAAGATCGGCCAGCACCGGCCTGGCGAACAGGGTGCGCACCTCCACCCCGAGCGACAGCCGCCGCAGCCGCTCCATCAGCTGCACCGCCAGGAGCGAGTGGCCGCCGAGTTCGAAGAAGTGGTCGTGGCGTCCGACGCGCTCGACACCGAGAAGCTCGGCCCAGATCGCGGCCAGCGCCGTCTCGATCCCGCCTTGCGGCGCCTCATAGGCCGCCCGCGCATAGGCGTCGTCCTCCGGCGCCGGCAGTCCCTTGCGGTCGAGCTTGCCGTTCGCCGTCAAGGGCAGCGCCGCAAGCCGCACGAACGCCGACGGCACCATGTAGTCCGGCAGCAGGCCACTGAGATGGGCCCGCAACGACGCAGCAAGCCCGGCGCCATCGGCTTCGTCCGACCCGTCCGTCGTCTTCGCAACCACATAGGCGACGAGCCGCTTGTCGCCGGTGCGATCCTCGCGCGCCACCACCGCGGCATCGCCGACAAGCTCATGCTCGCAAAGCCGGGCGGCGATCTCGCCCGGCTCGATGCGGAAGCCGCGGATCTTCACCTGCTCGTCGTTGCGGCCCAGGAACTCCAGATTGCCGTCCGGCAGGTAGCGCGCCAGGTCGCCGGTCCGGTACATCCGGGCATCCGCCTTGCCGCTGAACGGATCGGCCAGGAACCGCTCCGCCGTCAGCTCCGGACGGTTGAGGTAGCCGCGCGCCACCCCCGCTCCGCCAATATAGAGCTCGCCAACCGCCCCAAACGGGACGGGCTGACGATGGTCGTCAAGCACATAAAGCCGCGTGTTCGATATCGGACGCCCGATCGGCACATTCATCGATGCGGAAAGGTCTGCGGGGATGTCATGGAAAGCACAACCGACAACCGCTTCCGTCGGGCCATACTCGTTGACCATTCTGGCAGCCGGCTGGATCTGACGCCAGCGCTCGACCGTCGAAGACGATAATGCCTCGCCGCCAATGACGAACAGCTCCACTTGACTGGCATCTCCAGTCGACTGCAGTTGCTGCCCCAGAACATCCAGATGACTGGGAGTGATTTTGACCAGCCTGCGGCCTAAGACTAGCTCTACCTTAAGGTCCTCGGTTTCCTTTCCCTCGGATATGAGATGTTCATACCCACCACAGATTAGAGGCGCAAACAGACTGGTAATGGTAGCATCGAAGGCGAGCGAAGAGGAGACGACGGAGGAGGATATGGGCGTGTAAGCCTCGCGGGCCCAGGACAGATAATTGACCAGTCCGCGATGCTCGACCATGACGCCCTTTGGCGTTCCGGTGGAACCGGAGGTATAGATCACGTAGGCGAGATGGCTGGGGGTGAGGCTGAGGGCATGCGGGTCGGGATCGTCTGCGGGCTGGTCGGCCCAGGGATGCTCGCCGTTCGAGAGATCGACCACGCTCAGGCTTGCGATCGCCTCGGCGCCGAGCGCTTTGCGGCCGACCGCATCGCAAAGCAGCAGCCGCGGCGCGGCATCGGCGAGCACCTGGTTGAGCCGCGGGCTCGGATAGGCCGGGTCGAGCGGCAGATAGGCGCCGCCGGCCTTGAGGATCGCCAGCAGCCCCACCACCATCGCCGGGCTGCGCTCGACGCAGATCGCAATGCGCTCGTCCGGCTTGACGCCGAGCCCGATCAGATGATGGGCCAGCCGGTTGGCGCGCTGATTGAGCTCGCCATAGCTCAGACGCTCGTCCTCGTGGACCACCGCCACCGCGTCGGGCGCCTTTTGCACCTGCGCCTCGAACAGCGCGTGGATGCACAGATCCGACGGATAGTCGGCGTCCGTCCGGTTCAGCTCCTCCAGCAGGTAGCTGCGCTCCTCGGCCGGCAGGATGTCGATCTGGCCGACCGGCTGCTCGGCATCGGCCATCACACCTGACACCAAGTTTTGCAGATGCTGCGTCATACGATCGATCTGCTCCGGCGCCAATCGTTTGGCGTCAAAATGCCAGCGGAAGCTCCCATCCAGAGCGCAAACCTCAAACGTCAGCAAATCACCGCAAGGAACGGTCTCTGAACCGGGGCTCGAAGGCAGATCAGCAGCAGAATAGCTGTTTGTGGTAATCGTCAGGCCGATCGGCCAGGGCCATTGCGACCGCAACGCCTCCGTCCCCTTGAGGGACGGGCAGCGTCCGACAAGATCGCGCGCAAAGCTCGCGTGCTCGGTCAACCGAGCGAATTCCGCCGCCACCACTTTGCGCAGGTCTTCAAAACCATGTGCAAGATCAATGGCAACCTCCATCGGCACGACAGAAGCGATCAGCGCCTCCAGCGCGTTCCAACCAGCTTGCGTTCCGTTTGGCGCCGGCCTCCACCCCAGTTGCAGCTCCGATTCGCCAGTAACGCGGGCCAGATAGATCAAACACGCAATTGCCAGGTGCTCCGCCCGGTCAATGGCGGACAGCGCAGCCAAAGCATCTGGAATGGACCACACACTTGTCTGCCATCTGGGGGGTGTCTCCGTTTCCGACGCGGACAGGAAAGGAGGCACCACTGTTTTAAACTGCTCGAGCCGCTGTCGCCAAAAATCCTCTGAAGGCGCTATCTCCTCATGTGCAGCCGTCAGGCTGTGCGCCTGGTCATCGCTCAAAACCGGAAGGCGATCGCCTACGTCCAGATCGACCTGCATTGCCAGCGCTCGCGCGTCCAGAGCCTGACCGTCCAGGCTGCCAAAGCATACATCGACATCCTCACTCCCCGTCGCCACGCGCCAGTGGCTGGGCTGGATCTCGAGCAGGCAACCGGCCGGAAGGCCCGAGCGTCGCGCTAACGTCTCAAGGCGCCTCACCGGGATAAAACTATCCCCTGCGAGAACCTTGGGCAGACACAATGGATTGGGATGATACGGCCCAAAGTCCAAGGCACGCGTCATCGCCGACAAGTCTTGCGCGGATCGATGCCATCGTAGACAGCCGGCCGCATCCGGGCGCCGATGTCTCGGAAAATAGCTTCTGTCTTCCAATGCCTGCGGACGGGTACTGAGCTCGCCCGCCGCCAAGCCGGTTAAAAGCGCGCGGAAACCCTCGACGGCCGCTTCGTAACATTTGAGGTTCAAGCTCAGCGCCGTGTCGGCCGGCGTCACCAACACCTGGCGCTGAATCGCCACCTCACCAGTATCAACACCGTCATCGATCCGATGCCAGGTGATCGCATGTTCGCTCTCTTGTGCCAGCAGCGCCCAGGACGTCGCATGCGTCCCCGCATATCGCGTTCCGTCGTGATAGTTGAAAGCGCCTTGACGGGCTCGTCCGAACACATCGGCCGGCAATAGGAACGGATTGGCTACGGAAAAAATCCACTCCACCGGCTCGGTGGCAAGCAACGTCGAGAGCCCTTCGACACTGGCTACAACCGAGATGTTGGCGCGAGCCGCCCAATCGGCGAATATCGTGTCGGCAGATAGCACCGCGCGAACGGCGTGGCCCATCTCGATTGCGAGCTGAGTGCACCTGACAGCGAGCGTACCACTGCCAATGAACACGCTCGAGCATCTTGAAGGTGCTGCAGGGCGCTGCCCATCTGGTTCAAAAAGGCATAAGTGTCCCGGCGAAGAGCAACGCGTCATCTCTACCCCTTTGGGCAACCGCGCCGAGATACCAATCGGATCGGCGGTGGGGCAGTTCGGTGACCTCATCTGAGTGTTCGGTGGGCGTGATCGTGGAACAATTCTCGTCTGTCTATGCACGTTTGCCGATGACCACGCATGCACCGTGCCAACAGAGAAAATCCGTTCTAAACAATAGGATGATCCCAACAGTGTCATGTCACATGTTCGACACGTGTCGGATCGACAACGGGCTTGTCGCAAATTTTCTTGTTTAACGGCATGTTGACGGTCGGCGGGGAAATTCCCGCTCCCTATGTGGTGGAGCGTATTGATGATTCTGAATGCCATTGCTGAGAAACTGAAGCGACAATCGAAGGATGACTTCAAAGGGCGGCATTTCGAGGCATGGCTCATCGTCCAAGCCGTGACTTGGTATCTGAGGTATCCACTGAGCTACCGGGACTTGGAAGAAATGTTCCGAGAGCGTGGCTTCGAGGTCGACCACAGTACCATCAATCGCTGGGTCCTTGCCTACGCGCCGCTGATCGAGAAGCGGCTCCGTCAGTTCCGCCGACCCCATTGTGGCTCAGTGCGGATCGATGAGACCTACGTCAAGATCCGCGGAAAGTGGCGTTATCTGTACCGCGCCATCGACAAGCATGGAAACCCGGTCGACTTCTTGCCGACCGCAAAGCGCGACCTCGATGCCGCGAAGCGATTCTTCCGTAAAATGTTGAAGGATGAGCCTTTGATGTCGCCAGAGAAGATCGGCACAGACGGCGCCAACACCTTCCCGTCAACGATTAAGACAGCCGTTGATGATGGGCTATTGCATCCGAATCCGGTCCACTATGTCACCAAGCACCTCCAACAAGGCATCGAGTGCGACCACTTCCGGGTGAAGAAGAACATGCCAAAAATCGGCGGCTTCCAATCCTTCAATACGCCACGCCGAACGATTGCTGGTTTCGAAGCGATGCTCTGGCTAAGGAAGGGTTTCGGCTTCACCGGCGATTGGACCGTCAACGATCAGAACGATCTGATCGGGTGCCTTTTCGGACTTCAAAAGCTTAACAAAGCGTGAAAATGTTGCCGATTAAGCGGTAGTTTCGATCTACGGGAAGGTTTGCGACAAGCCCTTCGAGGGAGCCCATTATCGCACCGACATCGGCAAGGTGTAATAGGCATTACAAGCAGGACCGGACGTTGCAGTCTGCTACTTCGACGGCATGACCCGCCGATTAGGCAATGTGTTTCCTCTTTACGGCAAAGAGTCAACATTTTCGGCTTCGTTTGCAAGGATTCGGCCGTCGTGAGATTTGTTGCGAATGACGACGAAGCATCGGATCGTGAAAGCCGCGCGGACGGCACTAGTCTAAGTCTAGGTCTTTCCAGGAATGAACTGGCGGAGGTTGCCGGCATGGTCGCCTCCGACTGGACGATGCAGCGGCTGGCAGACTTGCTCGAAGCTCCCGTCGATCGCCCGGTTATCCTCGAAACCACCGCCCTCGGTGCTGCCTGGCTTGCCGGGAGCAGGGCAGGTGTGTGGCCCGACCGCAAGACCTTCTCCGCCACGTGGAAACGCGACCGGCGCTTCGAGCCGGACATGGATGAGAAGACGCGGGCCGCCAAGGTCAAGGGATGGCGCAATGCTGTGAAGCGGACGCTGAGCGAACTTTAGCGTTTGTTTTGGCGCAGGCTATCGCCCGCTTCAAGCGGCAATCGCTTGCCGCTTGCGCCTTGCGGGGGGAACGTAGAGCCAGCCGGCGCCGCTGCGATCGGCAACTGCCTTGATGGCGAGCGACAGGCCGATCGCGACGATCACGACAAGAGGCGCGGTCACATAGCCGCTTGCCGCGTGCGCCTTCACCAGCGTTGCGATCGCCGCCACCAGCAGCGAAACAATCATGACGTGCGTCACATAGACCGGAAGCGTGTTACGCCCGAAATAGGCGAAAGCGTGCCGAACTGGCTGCAGCCGCGACATCAGTACGGCGGTTCCGCAAAGCCACGCCAGACCGGCGATGGAAGAGAGCAGCGCCCAACTGCCTTTCTCGATGGCCTGTAGCCGCCAGCGCAACAGATAGAGTGCCGCAAACAGCAGGAAGCCGCCGAATGCCATCAGAAGCGGGCGCTGCGTGATCGTGCCGACCACGGATTTTCCGTACCAGCAACCGAAGAGGAAGAAGACAAAATACTGCAGCACATTGCGATGGGTAAAGAGATCGATCTGCAGATGCTCGCCGAAAGTTAGAATCGAGACCATGGCGGCGATCGCGATCGTCGTCGCATGATGGGCGGAAGAAAGAAGCTTCGTGGCGACCATGAAGATCGCCAGTGCCCAGATGAACCAGATGCCTGTATTGGGCGCCCACCACATCTCGATCAGCTGGTAGGGATTGCTGCCTTCGGCCGGTACCAGGGCATTGGTCTGGATATAGCGGAAGAACAGCCAGCGCGCGGTGCTCCAGACGGCGAAGAGATAGATGAGCAGCCAGATCTTCCGGCGCAGGAAGTCGCGCCAGGGCGCCCGTACGGCCGATGCCGCAAGAAAGCCGGAGACGGTGAAAAACAGCGGCATCCGGATCGGCGTCATGATGCCGCTGATGCGGGCATAAAGGTCCGGTGCAATCTCGTGGAAGTCGTGGTAGAGGAGCGTGTGGTAGATGACCACGAGGATGATCGACATTCCCTTGGCGATGTCGAGCCAATCGATGCGGGTCTTTTCCTGCCTCATGGTTCCCTCTCTTAACCGTGCACTGCAGCAGGAAACAAATAGACGAAATGCGTCAAAAACGTGGGCATATCGCCAATCTCTTCAGGGGATGGAATGCAGCAGGGCCACTTGCTAATTCTGTACTGATAGGTACAATTCGTTCTAATCAGTACAGGAGTGAATCATGAGGGCCCTCGTCCCGCAAAAGCATCGACGTAGATGTTGGTGTCCGTGCCGAGATGCTCCACGTGACTGACGGCACCTCGGATAGGGCCGTCAGTCACACTGATGTCAGAATGGTCTGATCCCGACAAAGCTCGCGTCGCTCACGCCAACCTTACCGGGAAAGAGGTTCATCTGCGGAGAGCCGATGAAGTGGGCGACGAACGTGTTCGCGGGGCGCAGGTAGAGTTCCATGGGCGAACCGATCTGCTCGATCGTTCCCTTGTTCATGACCACGATCTTGTCGGCTAGTGTCATAGCCTCGATCTGGTCGTGCGTCACATAGATCATGGTCTTGCGATTGCAGCCATCCGGCAGACGCGCTGCAGACAGCGGCAAACCATCTTTGGCAGGCCGGCACGTGAGTCGCCGGAGAGATAATTTCATTCGATGGAGATTGATATGAAAAGACATCTACTTGCCGCTTCAGTGTTTGCCCTGCTGGCGACGCCCGCTCTCGCAGAGGAATGCGCGCCGATCACCAAGCCTTTGGTGGAGCAGCTGTTTGATCGCTGGAACACCTCGCTGGCGACGCTGGAGCCCGAAAAGGTCGTCGAAAACTATGCTTCCGACGCCGTCCTCCTGCCAACCCTGTCGAACAAGCCGCGACTGACCCAAGAGGAGCGCCGGGACTACTTCGTGAGCTTCCTGAAGAACCATCCGCACGGCGAGATCGAGAGCCGCACGATCAAGCTCGGCTGCAACGAAGCGCTCGACACAGGCATCTACACCTTCACCTTGAAGGACGGCAGCAAGGTTCCGGCGCGCTACACCTTCACTTATGAGTTCAAGGGCGGCAAGTGGCTGATCTCGTCGCATCACTCGTCCGCTATGCCTGAAAAGCACGCGGGTTAAGCCACTTCAACGGGAGCGCCGGGCCTTTCCGGCGGCTCCCCAATTTCTTTGCGCAGAAGTGGCAACGTCTTCGCGTTTAGGTCAAAGCGGTCAGAGAAAATAAGCATCGGCCGCGACTTGACCATCCAAAAATGAGACCCCATGTGGGGTATAACCCGCTTGGTCCGGGCCCTCTGGCGAGAGCTTTGGCACTCTTGCGATGTCGGACCGTTTTTCCGACAACCAGTGCCGGCAGGGGATTGTCTTTGGATCTCTCTTTTTTGTTCGTCGAGTGGCTGGGAACGCCGGTCTGGATGTGGTCGAGCTTTTTTGTCCTCGTCATCGCCATTTTGTCATTCGACCTCGGTATTCTCGATAAGCAGAACAAGGAGATCGGCGTCCGGGAAAGCGTGAAGCTTTCCACCCGATATATCGTGTTGGGTATCGCGTTTGGCGGCTGGGTGTGGTGGCATCTGGGCTCCGAAGCAGGGCTTTCCTATATGACGGGCTTCATCGTGGAAAAAACGCTGGCGCTGGATAATGTCTTCGTCATCGCCCTGATCTTCTCCTTTTTCGCGGTCCCGCGCATCTACCAGCACCGGGTGCTTTTCTGGGGCATTCTTGGTGTCATCGTGCTGCGCGCGATCATGATCGGCGTCGGCGCGACGCTGGTCGCCGGTCGCCTGGATTCTCTATCTCTTCGCCGCCTTCCTGATAGTAACCGGCATCAAGATGCTCGTCATCAAGGAGTCTGAGCCCGACGTCGCCAAGAACGGGCTCGTCCGCTTCATGCGCAACAGCTTCAACGTAACCGACGAGCATCACGGCGAACGCTTCTTCGTGCGGCAGGCGCATCCGAAGACCGGAAAGCTGGCCTTGTTCATCACGCCGCTCTTCATGGCGCTGGTGATGATCGAGGTGGCGGATGTCATCTTCGCCGTGGATTCGGTGCCTGCGATTTTCGCGATGACCACCGATCCCTTCATCGACTACACCTCCAACATCTTCGCCATCCTCGGCCTTCGCGCCCTCTATTTCGCGCTCGCGGCGATGATCCATCGCTTCCAGTATCTGAAGCCCGCGCTCGCCGTCGTCCTTCGTCGGTTCTAAGATCTTTGCCGCCGATCTTTTAGGGCTGGAAAGGTTTCCGGCTGCGCTTTCGCTTGGCATCACCTTCGCGATCATTGCTGCCGGGGTGATCTGGAGCCACCTCAAGACCCGCGATCGGCAGTCCGCGTAGCCGCAACCCATTGGGCAGAACTGCGTTAGCACCAGAACACAAAGGAAACAGATATGATTTCCGGATATTGTCGGTTGGCTTTTTGCCTTCGTCATCTTCGATCCGCTCCAGGCGCAGATACAGGAGCAGGTCGAGGGCGCGAAGCTGCCCGTGGAGATCGGGGCCCGCTGCTGATCGAGCGGGCCGGCGACTACGGCTGGACGGCAGGCGCCATCGTTAATGCCGCTATCGGGCGCACCGCGCTGGCCGATCTCCTGGATAGCCGGGACCCGCAATGCGCAGCCCTCGTCCGCGTCCTAAACGGAAACAGCGGCGAGCGCGTGTAACGACAGATTCGGCCGAAACGGATTGCACGACATGTCTGAACCAGACGAGACCATGGAGCCGTCGCGGGGTGTGGCAACCGCGCGGCTCAGAGAGATGCTGGAGCTTGCCCGGAAAAAAGGCGGCCTCTCCATCGGTGAGGCTCTGGAGGTCATGGGGTCGACGGGTATCGCCTTCACGGTGCTGTTTCTGGCGATCCCGGCCCTAACTCCTATCCCGGCCCGTTCGGGATGGTGTTCGGCACGGCCCTTGCTTTGATCTCGCTGCAGATCATCTTCGGCTCCCGAAACCTCTGGCTACCGGCCATAGTCAGAAACCGTCAGTTTCGCCGGCAACGCTCGATCTTATCATACGGCATTAGCTTCCGATGATTGCCAGAGTGGAGAAGGTCATGCGGACCGACCGGCTCAGGATACACAGGCCCCGCCGTGCAGACCCTGCTCGGCATACCGGTCTTCCTATGCCACGATCGAGCGCCGAGTGAGAAAGCGTCACGATTTCTTCAGCGGCTGCGAACATGACGCTGTGCTCCCCGACGATGCCGCCGCCCCGCAAAACCGAAAAGCCGATTTCTCCGGTAGGGCGTTCGCCTGTGATGCCGTCACGGCCCCGCTGCTCGACGGACGCGAGCGAAACGCGCCGGCCGTGTGCAGCGGCTTCGCCTAGCATCAATGTGGTGCCGGAAGGTGCGTAGATCTTCCTCCTATGATGAGCTTCCAGAACTTCTATGTCCCAATTCTCGGCCGGGAACGTGCGCGACTTGGGCGACAAGCCCGACCAGCATATTCACGCCGATTGAGAAATTGCCGGAGCGCACGATTGGAACCTCGCGCGCAGCCTCGCCGATGCGGGCGACGTCCTCCGGCTCGAACACTGTTGCCCCGATCACCAAGGCTGACCCGCCCTTGTCCGCGCATAACCCGGCCAACTCTGCGGCGGCGCTCCGTCGAAAAATCTAAAATCACGTCCGCCGCCTTAATCGCTGCTGCACGATCGATCAACCCGTCGCCTATGCCGCCGCTGCGCCCGACGCTGCCGACATGCATGAAAGCTCGGTCGGTGGCGAGAATCGAGATGACAGCACGGGCCCAGATGACCCCGAGCGCCAGCAACGGCAATTTTGATGGGTGACGTCAAATCATCTCCTTGTCGCGAAAATCCCAATTAAAACGACGCTTCTGCGCCATAGATTTGCAACGTCGCAGAGCGAAGACTTTTGCAACACTTCAGCCCGGCCGCAATGGCTCGATCCAGAAAAGCACCGAGGGACAGCCTTCGAGCGCCAAGGGTAATTTACCTTGGCAAAAAGGGTGGTTTCGGCCAAAAGGCAAGTTATCATGGCCAATGACAGGACGGCTACATCTTCAAAACGAGCCGCGACAAGCAATAAAGCGGACTATGCCGCTATTCAGCAACCCGGACTTGAGGAGGGATCATGAGCCGCCACACCATCACATTGCAGAGCAACGTGCGCAGCGACGAAACCGCGATTATCGGTTTCGCCGGTCCGATGCGGACCTTCTTTCGGACCCGATTTCCCGACCTGAAACCGACGAACTGGAAATCTGGCTTGGCACCGGCCTTGAGGAATTTCCGAGCCTGCAAAGCCTCATCGAGGCCGCGCGGGCGCAGGGCTATGAAATCACCAGGCTTGACCGGGCTGCTATCATGGCGCTGGTCAAGGAATCCGGTCAGGAAAGCCGACCATTTGGGAACGGTTCGGGTTTATCAGCTAAGGCTCTCCTTGACAGGGTGTGATTTATAACTTACATGTAGCCATGATAGAGCTGAAGCAAACCGCCACCTTTCAGAAGTGGCACCGCAAATTGAAGGACGGCAAGGCCAAAGCGGCGATCGCTATGCGCCTTCACCGTCTGGAAATGGGAAATCCCGGCGATGTCGCCCCCGTTGGCGAGGGCATCAGCGAACTACGCATTCACTACGGCCCCGGCTATCGCGTCTATTTCCAGCAGCGGGGCAATGTCATCGTCGTCCTTTTGTGCGGCGGGGACAAGAGAACACAAGGAACCGATATCCAGACGGCAAAGCAACTGGCCGCTGAGTGGAGTGAAGATGATGGCTGAAAAGATCATGGATTTCGACGTTGCCGATATGCTCGATTCCGACGAGGCAATCGAGGCGTTCCTGACGGAAGCCATGGAGACCGGCGACGCAAAGTTTATCGCCTCCGCCCTTGGCGTCGTTGCCCGCGCGAAGGGCATGAGCAAGATTGCCCGCGAAACCGGCCTTGCTCGCGAACACCTCTATAAGTCGCTCAGCGAGGATGGAAATCCGACGCTCGGAACGACGCTGGCCGTTATGAAGGCCTTGGGCTTCCAGCTCGCCACAAAGCATCATGTCGCGGCCTGATTATCTGTTCGGTCGGGTAGTTGGCTAAACAAGATTTTCGCGCCACGGTCCAAGCCGTGGTGGCGCGTTCGCATCGAGGGCGCCAAGATTTCCGTTATCGAGCCGAACGGCACGGAGGCGAGCCTTGACCTGGCCGAGCTTCGCGCGGTCGAGATTGTCACCACTGATGACGGACCTTGGACCGATGATTGCTGGTGGCTGCTGTTCGGCGCTGATCCCGCTGCGCCTTTGATCTAATTGAGACTGCGGAAAATAGCTTTCGGGTGTCGTTTCGCCCCTACCGGAACTGGGCGCACGAGGGGCAAACGTGCGACTGCTTACCTTTGGTAGTTCAATTTCTTGTCAATGTGACGCGCTCCTAATGCCGATTCTGTCGCCAACGATCACTGCAAGCGGCTGGCGCCGACGCGGTTGGTTCCTTTTTCGTACTTCTGTATCTGCTGGAATGAAATTCCAAGGGCAGCGCCAAGCGCCGACTGGCTCATCCCGACGGCCCGTCGTTGCAATCGAATCCTTGCGCCGACCTTGATGTCGATCGCGTCCGGTTTGCGCTTTCTTCTTCCATGAATTGTCCCTTCCTATCTACCGGATTCGACATCTTCGACACATTCAAGGCGGCGAAAAACGACGTGGTGACGCTGCGACAAGATATTTTGCGTCAACACGAAGTCGACTGGGTGCCTATGCCGATAGAGAAGATTGTCATCGCTCCCATGAACAGGCAAAATTTGCTTACCCTCTTCAAGATGGGGTTTGAAGCCGTTGTCACCGATCACGAAGTGATAGTGATCATCGAATAAGCTCAGCCATTACGAGGGGGAGCCCCCTTCGGCCTCCCTAAGCCCGCAACCGGCTAGCGGCGCGGCCCCTTCCCGTCGCCGTCAGAAATGACGCCGACAGAAATCATCGATCTCATTTTGATAATGAATGAGAGGACACGCCAATGATCATCATGGCGACTTGCGGAATTGTGATTGTGTTCATGGGACTTCCTTGCGTTGAGCCGACAAAGGCGACGGCACATTCATAGTCGCCTGAAGCTATGCAAGGCACAAAGTCGGCTCCCGCCGCGCCAACGAAGAATGACCGATTCAATCCCGCTCCTCAGTTCACCTGAGTGCGCACGGCATCCCGACGGTCTTCTTCCGTTGAGCTATCCTCACTCAGAATTCAAGCGATCTTGCATGTCCTTTCCGGCCTTAAAGAAAGGCACCCATTTTTCCTCGACGAAGACGGCCTGGCCATTCATCGGGTTTCGCCCCGATCGCGACGGCCGATGCCGGACGGAAAAAATCCCGAAGCCGCGAAGCTCGACCCTGCCGCCTTGCTCTAGAGTCGCGGTAATTTCTTCAAGCACCGTATCAACGATCCGCTCCACGTCGCTGTGATACAGGTGAGGATTTCGCGACGCGATAATATGGACAAGTTCAGATCTGATCATTTTCTGCCTTTGCCATCAGTAAAAGGTGTGTCGTTGCAATTTCGGTGAAATCGACTTGGCCTCATTACAGCCGGGCGTTAACATCGTTTTGTAGCCTGGAGAGACGGTGTGTCCGGAGCACGTACTTTAAGTTGGAGGCGGTTTCATCATTCGCTTAATGTAGCAGGACTTCTTAGGAGCTCTATGGTGCGCCAACGTATTTGGTTCCGCCCGTGGAGCGTAGCGCTGACGACTCGGAGCGGAGGGCGGTTACTCGTTCCAAAAACCGTAATTCAAGCTCGACAGTTTTGACCAATAGTCGCTCTTTGTTTCTGCAGTCAGGCAAAAGACGGTATTTTCTTCAATGTCTCGGCCGCTTCTTCGGCCGACAGCTTCGATGTGAAAGGCGCACGATCGGACCCGTAGAAGATCTGGTTGCCGTTCACTGCCGCGTCGAGCAGCACGCCAATCTCGGAGGCTCGCTGAGTGCGTTGGGCGTTGAGAAAATTGCCATCATAGACAATCTCCAAATTGCCCAGACCGGGCACCACGCATTCCGCTAGCGCCGACAACACCGGAAGGTTTGTTGTCCCTTCGGGCAGTCTCTCGTCGTCGCTTGATGTCGCGGAGGCGAAAAACGTCAGCTTCTTTGTGCCTGGAGCCTGGAGTACGTCAATCAATGCGGACAGATTGCCGTTGGTACTGGAATTTTCAAATCGCAGCGTCGTCATATTGGGATCCTTCCAAAGGTTGGGCCACTCGCCCTTAGGCTAAAAATGGTGAACCGGCCATGGCCGGTTCTCGTCTGGACAGAGCATCCGAAAAGCGGATGCACATTTCAAGCTATAACATTTCCGCTCTTACGATAGAGCGCCGGTCGCGCCAATGGGCAAGCGCGCAAGCGCTGTCGCTCGTCAACAAAAACGGCTTTCTGCGCCAAGTCGCCGAACCTTCCGTTTTTCCTTCCTCCCGACCCATGACCCGTCCTGCCCTCTAACGAAAGCGGGCTTGCTCCCAAGGCAAAGCGCCTGACATCGCCGATTTCGATCACGAAGGTGACCGCGGTCATGAATGCAACACCGCGCATTGCCTGGTAGGCGGCCACGGCTACGCATGAGGGCAAACTCAGGTGATCCCTGCTTCAGGGCAATTAACCTTTTTCGCCTGATTGATCGTTAGGAGACCACGTGGCTTTATGCAGAGGCTCGCTGCGATGACCGGCGAAATTACATATCCAGTGACCGGATCCCGTATCGGGATGGTATCGCGGAGTTGTTGATGGGAAACGATCGGAGCCGGCCAGCCATTGTCCTTCTCCGACCTCTCGGCGCGACGTCAACTTGAGAGAAGTCTTTCGAGATTCGAGAAACTGCCCGAATAGCCGCGTTGTTTGATATCGTGGAAAAGATGACGCCCGCAGCGATTGCCATCTTTCCAGCACTGGCTGAGAAAGACCTCGAAATATAGGGGCGACGTCGGTCTCGGCGCCGCCCTGCGTTGGTCGGGTGATTCTCGAAAGTTAGCCATTTCGCGATGCTGCACCGCCGGTAGCCAGTGCGCCCGTGCGGTCTCCAAGCAGGAGAGACCTTCCTTGCTTAACGCTTGCACCTTATCGAACACCATCTGCGGTGACTGTCGATGAGCGCGGCGTATCTTACGCCGAAGCTAAGGAGAACGCAAGTTGATAGGAGGTAAGAGTTGGGCGGGTTAAGGGCGATCGTCACCTCTCCTCGGCGGGTGTTGTCGGCGAACTGTTCAAGGCTCTCGATAACATGCGTGCCAGAACTTGGCGGTTTTCTGGGTTGCTCATCATCGTTTCGTGATTGCCTGGAACTGAAACTGCATGAATGGCCGCCGGACCCAAAATTCGGTCCCAGCCACGCATGAGTGATTTTGCCTCTGGGCCGATCGAGCTCTTGCCCTGCACACGACGACTGGGGAAAGGATCAGCTGCATAAAACTGATGTATCTCAATTGGTAGGGCTGGAACTCGATACGATCGCAGTGCCCTGTGAAATTGAGCGACTCTTTCAGACATCAGAACGTCATTGCGGATGTCACGATCCGGAGGTATCGCCCCGATTTGCTGCGCCTTTTCAAACAACTGAGCAACTGAACTTTGTCCAGCAAATTTCTCCAACACTTCGAACCGCTCATCATCTAAAGACTCGAGAGGCTCGAAGATCATCTCTAATGCTAATTGGGCATCCGACCTGCTCGATGGATTTGCAGGTAACGTGACATCGATGAACGCCATAAATGAGACAGCTTCCCCGCGACTTAGCAAGTGTTTGGCTAGCGCATAAGCCAAGATTGCCCCTGAGGAGTAACCAGCGAAGCGATACGGGCCCTGCGGCTGAATCTCTCTAATTGCGAGGATTACCTCCGCGGCGATCGCATCGAGAGTTGGTTGACAAACTTCATTGAAAGACGGCCATGGCAGAGCATAGATAGGGCAGTCTACGTCCATTTCTTTTGCCAAAGTGAGGACATACGAATAATCTCCGTAACCTGTCGGAACAAAGAAGAGTGGCGGTTGAGATCCCGTCGCCCGAACGGGCAGCACTCCAGCAGTATGACGTTGCGGGTCCAACTCAACCCTCGATGCAAGTTGCTCCAGAACAGGAGCTTGGAAGAGATCGGCGGCATTAAACTTCATTCCAAGATTTAGCGCTCGGCTGAGCAACCGCACCGCCAGGAGCGAGTGGCCGCCGAGTTCGAAGAAGTGGTCGTGGCGTCCGACGCGCTCGACACCGAGAAGCTCGGCCCAGATCGCGGCCAGCGCCGTCTCGATCCCGCCTTGCGGCGCCTCATAGGCCGCCCGCGCATAGGCGTCGTCCTCCGGCGCAGGCAGCCCCTTGCGGTCGAGCTTGCCGTTCGCCGTCAAGGGCAGCGCCGCAAGCCGCACGAATGCCGACGGCACCATGTAGTCCGGCAGCCGCCCGCCCAGATGCGCCCGCAAGGCGCCGGCCAGCCCGCCTCCATCCTCGTCGTCCGATCCGGCCTCGGGTCCACACACGACATAGGCGACAAGGTGCTTGTCGCCGGTGGTATCCTCGCGTGCCACCACCACCGCCTCGCGCACCCGGTCGTGCTCGCAAAGCCGCGCGGCGATCTCTCCTGGCTCGATACGGAAGCCGCGGATCTTCACCTGGTCGTCGTTGCGGCCGAGGAACTCCAGATTGCCGTCCGGCAGATAGCGCGCCAGGTCGCCGGTCCGGTACATCCGCGCCCCTGCCTCATCGCTGAACGGATCGGCCAGGAACCGCTCCGCCGTCAGCTCGGGGCGGTTCAGGTAGCCACGCGCAACGCCCGCCCCGCCAATGTAAAGCTCCCCCACCGCCCCGAACGGCACGGGCGCACCATGACCGTCCAGCAGATACACCCGCGTGTTGGCAATCGGGCGGCCGATCGGGATCGAGGCCATGTCCTCGACAGATTGGGCGATCTCGAATGTGGCACATCCGACTGTTGCTTCTGTCGGTCCAAATTGATTGATCAGACGCACGCTCGGAAAACGCTCTTGCCAAAACTGCATGTCTGCCGGAATTAAGGCCTCGCCCCCGACCATGAGTGCTCTTGTCGGAGCCGGTCCTTTGTAGGCTTCAAGCCGCTTGTTCAGCATGCCTAGATGCGAAGGCGTCAGCTTGACCAGATCATAGGTTTGATCCTCCTCGACAGCGGCAAGCGCATCTATTTGGGCAATTGGGTTGACAAGACGAAGCCTGGCGCCTGCCAGCAGAGGCCCGAACAAGGTCGTAATGCCGGCATCGAAGCTGAACGACAGCAGCATCAGCGAGCCGTTGCCGGCTCCTTCGTAATGGCGGCGATCTGACCAATGCAAATAGTTTACCAGGCTCCGATGCTCGACCATGACGCCTTTTGGGGTTCCGGTGGAGCCTGAGGTGTAGATGACATAGGCGAGATGGCGCGAGGTCAGGCCAAGGGCGTTCGGGTCCGGGTTCGAGGCCGGCAGTTCGGCCCAGGCCGGGGTCGCCGTCTCCAGATCGACCACCGTCAGATCGACAAGCGCCTCCGGGCCGAGCGCGGCGCGGCCGGCGGCATCGCAAAGCAGCAGCCGCGGTGCGGCATCGTCAAGCACCTGCCGCAGCCGCGCGCACGGATAGGCCGGGTCGAGCGGCAGATAGGCGCCGCCCGCCTTGAGGATCGCCAGCAGCCCCACCACCATCGACGGGCTGCGCTCAAGGCAGATGGCCACACGGTCGTCCGGCTTGACACCAAGCCCGATCAGGTGATGGGCAAGACGGTTGGCCCGCGCGTTGAGCTCGCCATAGCTCAGGCGCTCGTCCTCATGGACCACCGCCACCGCCTCCGGCGCCTTTTGCTCCTGCGCCTCGAACAGCTCGTGGATGCACCGCTCCGACGGATAGGTCGCCGCCGTCCGGTTCAGATCCTCCAGCAGATAGGTGCGTTCGTCGGCCGGCAGGATGTCGAGCTCGCGCACCGGCCTATTGGGGGCATGCTCCAGCGCCTCCGCCAAATGCTCGAGCACCTGCTGCATGTAGCCGCAGACCCGATCCGCAGACACGGGCTCCACCACCTGCGCCGTCAGGCCGAGCGCCTCGCCAAAATCCTCCACCGACAGGGTCAGCGGATAGTTGGTGCGTTCCTCCCCGCCCAGCCATTCCACGCCGGACAGCCCATCCTCCGCTTCGCAGGCGACCGCCGGCGTGTTGTGACGGTAGTTCAACAGCGCGCTGAACAGCGGCGCCGGCGCCGCAACCCCGCTGCAGCGTTGCGCCAGCGCCAGCGAGGCATGCTCGTGCGCCAGCAGCTCGGAAAGCCGCGCATGGGTGGTCCGCACGCTCTCCTCGACCCCCGTCCCGTCCAGATCCAGACGCAATGGCAGGGTGTTCATGAACAGGCCCATCGCCCGGTCGGCGCCAGCACCGCCATGCATGCGGCCAAACAGCACCGTGCCGAACACCACCTGCTCACGGCCGCTTGCACGCGCCACCACATGCCCCCAGGCCAGATGGCAAAGGCTCGCAAGGCTCACCCCGAGCCGTCGTGCCTGGCTGCGCAGCCGGTCGTGCAGCGCCTGCGGCAACATCCGCCGCGCCTCGTGAGACCCGATGCCATCACCATAGACCTCGCTCAGCCCAAACGGCGTCGTCGGCGCGTCGATGTCAGCCAACTGTTCCTGGAAGAACTCTTCATGCGCCTTGGCATCAACCCCCAGCCGCGCCTGCGCCACCAGATTGCGGAATGGCTGCGGTGCTGCCGGCTCATGTGCGCGCCCGTCCAGCACGGCTCGCACCTCGGCATGCATCACTTCCAGCGTCGTGTGATCCCCGATCAGATGGTGCTGCAGCTCCAACAGCAGCCAGCGCCCGCTGCCGGGCTCGCGCGCGATCACAAACCGCAACAGCGGCGCCCGGCCAAGGTCGATGCGCTGCCGGCGTGGATCAAACCGGCGCCGGAGCTCATCGGCGCCGGAACCGTCACAGTCATTCAGCTCGACCTCGCTCACCTGCAGCGGCGCTTTACGCCACACCACCTGGGCCGGGCTCGACAGCCCCTCCCAGACAAAGGCGGTGCGCAGGATGTCGTGCCGATCCACCACCTGCTGAACCGCAGCAAGATAGCGGTCAAGCAGGCCACGCTCGGCAAACGCCATCTGCGAGACCAGCAAATATGGATCGCCCCGGCTGGCCAGCAGATGATGGAACAGGATGCCGTCCTGCAGCGGCGACAGGCCATAAATGTCCTGGATGTTGCCGACGCCGCCGGGAACCGTGGCGACGATCCGGTCGATCTCCGGCTGGGCCAATTCGGCGAGCGGCAGCATCTGCGGCGTAATCGCCGTACTCTGCTCGGTGATCAGGTTGGCAGGCACCGCCACCTCGTGATGGCTGCCAAGGCTGGCGGCAAGATCGGCCAGCACCGGCCTGGCGAACAGGGTGCGCACCTCCACCCCGAGCGACAGCCGCCGCAGCCGCTCCATCAGCTGCACCGCCAGGAGCGAGTGGCCGCCGAGTTCGAAGAAGTGGTCGTGGCGTCCGACCGCTCGACACCGAGAAGCTCGGCCCAGATCGCGGCCAGCGCCGTCTCGATCCCGCCTGCGGCGCCTCATAGCGCGCGCGCATAGGCGTCGTCCTCCGGCGCCGGCAGTCCCTTGCGGTCGAGCTTGCCGTTCGCCGTCAAGGGCAGCGCCGAGCCGCACGAACGCCGACGGCACCATGTAGTCCGGCAGCCGCCCGCCCAGATGCGCCCGCAAGGCGCCGGCCAGCCCGCCTCCATCTCGTCGTCCGATCCGGCCTCGGGTCCACACACGACATAGGCGACAAGGTGCTTGTCGCCGGTGGTATCCTGGCGTGCACCACCACCGCCTCGCGCACCCGGCGTGCTCGCAAAGCCGTGCGGCGATCTCTCGGCTCGACGGAAGCCGCGGATCTTCACCTGGTCGTCGTTGCGGCCGAGGAACTCCAGATTGCCGTCCGGCAGATAGCGCGCCAGGTCGCCGGTCCGGTACATCCGCGCCCCTGCCTCATCGCTGAACGGATCGGCCAGGAACCGCTCCGCCGTCAGCTCGGGGCGGTTCAGGTAGCCACGCGCAACGCCCGCCCCGCCAATGTAAAGCTCCCCCACCGCCCCGAACGGCACGGGCGCACCATGACCGTCCAGCAGATACACCCGCGTGTTGGCAATCGGGCGGCCGATCGTCTCAACGACAGCCTCTCCCCTCGGCATGCAAATCCAGGTCGAGTACGTCGTCGTTTCCGAAGGAGCGTACAGATTACAGATCTTCTCTGCGCCACTGCACTCGAAGACCCTCTCGATCAGATCTGCCTTCAGCCGCTCACCGCATGAATTGATGACGCGTGTCGAAGCCGGCACGGCTTGCTTGTCGACCAGAGCGGCGATCGCCGAGGGGACCGTGTTGATCAAGGAGACATCCAAGGACGTCTGCGCCAGCGCCAGCGCATCCTCGACAAGATAAAGTGTGCCTCCTTGCGACAGCGGCACGAAGCACTCATAGACGGACAGATCAAAACTGATCGAGGTAGAAAACAGCGTGCGGCTGATCTCTGACTCCGCAAACACGTCGCTGCTCCAATGCAGCAGGTTCACGGTGCCCCGATGCTCGACCATGACGCCCTTTGGGGTCCCGGTGGAGCCTGAGGTGTAGATGACATAGGCGAGATGGCGTGAGGTCAGGCCAAGGGCGCTCGGGTCCGGGTTCGAGGCCGGCAGTTCGGCCCAGGCCGGGGGCGCCGTCTCCAGATCGACCACCGTCAGATCGGCCGTCGCCTCCGGGCCGAGTGCTGCGCGGCCGGCCGCATCGCAAAGCAGCAGGTGCGGTGCGGCATCCTCGAGCACCTGCCGCAGCCGCGCCGACGGATAGGCGGGATCCAGCGGAACATAGGCGCCGCCCGCCTTGAGGATCGCCAAAAGACCCACCACCATCGCCGGGCTGCGCTCCAGGCAGATGGCCACACGGTCGTCCGGCTTGACACCAAGCCCGATCAGGTGATGGGCAAGACGGTTGGCCCGCGCGTTGAGCTCGCCATAGCTCAGGCGCTCGTCCTCATGGACCACCGCCACCGCCTCCGGCGCCTTTTGCTCCTGCGCCTCGAACAGCTCGTGGATGCACCGCTCCGACGGATAGGTCGCCGCCGTCCGGTTCAGATCCTCCAGCAGATAGGTGCGTTCGTCGGCCGGCAGGATGTCGAGCTCGCGCACCGGCCTATTGGGGGCATGCTCCAGCGCCTCCGCCAAATGCTCGAGCACCTGCTGCATGTAGCCGCAGACCCGATCCGCAGACACGGGCTCCACCACCTGCGCCGTCAGGCCGAGCGCCTCGCCAAAATCCTCCACCGACAGGGTCAGCGGATAGTTGGTGCGTTCCTCCCGCCCAGCCATTCCACGCCGGACAGCCCATCTCCGCTTCGCAGGCGACCGCCGGCGTGTTGTGACGGTAGTTCAACAGCGCGCTGAACAGCGGCGCCGGCGCCGCACCCCGCTGCAGCGTTGCGCCAGCGCCAGCGAGGCATGCTCGTGCGCCAGCAGCTCGGAAAGCCGCGCATGGGTGGTCCGCACGCTCCTCGACCCCGTCCCGTCCAGATCGACGCATGGCAGGGTGTTGATGAACAGGCCCATCGCCCGGTCGGCGCCAGCACCGCATGCATGCGGCCAAACAGCACCGTGCCGAACACCACCTGCTCACGGCCGCTTGCACGCGCCACCACCTGCCCCCAGGCCAGATGGCAAAGGCTCGCAGGCTACCCCGAGCCGCCGTGCCTGTTGCGCAGCCGATCGTGAGCGCCTGCGGCAACATCCGCCGCGCCTCGTGAGACCCGATGCCATCACCATAGACCTCGCTCAGCCCAAACGGCTGGTCGGCGCGTCGATGTCGGCCAACTGTTCCTGGAAGAACTCTTCATGCGCCTTGGCATCAACCCCCAGCCGCGCCTGCGCCACCAGATTGCGGAATGGCTGCGGTGCTGCCGGCTCATGCGCGCCCGTCAGCACGGCCGCACCTCGGCATGCATCACTTCCAGCGTCGTGTGATCCCCGATCAGATGGTGCTGCAGCTCCAACAGCAGCCAGCGCCCGCTGCCGGGCTCGCGCGCGATCACAAACCGCAACAGCGGCGCCCGGCCAAGGTCGATGCGCTGCCGGCGTGGATCAAACCGGCGCCGGAGCTCATCGGCGCCGGAACCGTCACAGTCATTCAGCTCGACCTCGCTCACCTGCAGCGGCGCTTTACGCCACACCACCTGGGCCGGGCTCGACAGCCCCTCCCAGACAAAGGCGGTGCGCAGGATGTCGTGCCGATCCACCACCTGCTGAACCGCAGCAAGATAGCGGTCAAGCAGGCCACGCTCGGCAAACGCCATCTGCGAGACCAGCAAATATGGATCGCCCCGGCTGGCCAGCAGATGATGGAACAGGATGCCGTCCTGCAGCGGCGACAGGCCATAAATGTCCTGGATGTTGCCGACGCCGCCGGGAACCGTGGCGACGATCCGGTCGATCTCCGGCTGGGCCAATTCGGCGAGCGGCAGCATCTGCGGCGTAATCGCCGTACTCTGCTCGGTGATCAGGTTGGCAGGCACCGCCACCTCGTGATGGCTGCCAAGGCTGGCGGCAAGATCGGCCAGCACCGGCCTGGCGAACAGGGTGCGCACCTCCACCCCGAGCGACAGCCGCCGCAGCCGCTCCATCAGCTGCACCGCCAGGAGCGAGTGGCCGCCGAGTTCGAAGAAGTGGTCGTGGCGTCCGACGCGCTCGACACCGAGAAGCTCGGCCCAGATCGCGGCCAGCGCCGTCTCGATCCCGCCTTGCGGCGCCTCATAGGCCGCCCGCGCATAGGCGTCGTCCTCCGGCGCCGGCAGTCCCTTGCGGTCGAGCTTGCCGTTCGCCGTCAAGGGCAGCGCCGCAAGCCGCACGAATGCCGACGGCACCATGTAGTCCGGCAGCCGCCCGCCCAGATGCGCCCGCAAGGCGCCGGCCAGCCCGCCTCCATCCTCGTCGTCCGATCCGGCCTCGGGTCCACACACGACATAGGCGACAAGGTGCTTGTCGCCGGTGGTATCCTCGCGTGCCACCACCACCGCCTCGCGCACCCGGTCGTGCTCGCAAAGCCGCGCGGCGATCTCTCCTGGCTCGATACGGAAGCCGCGGATCTTCACCTGGTCGTCGTTGCGGCCGAGGAACTCCAGATTGCCGTCCGGCAGATAGCGCGCCAGGTCGCCGGTCCGGTACATCCGCGCCCCTGCCTCATCGCTGAACGGATCGGCCAGGAACCGCTCCGCCGTCAGCTCGGGACGGTTCAGGTAGCCACGCGCAACCCCCGCCCCGCCAATGTAAAGCTCCCCCACCGCCCCGAACGGCACGGGCGCACCATGACCGTCCAGCAGATACACCCGCGTGTTGGCAATCGGGCGGCCGATCGGGAGACGGCGGAATGTCTCATCAATTGCAGTGATCTCGCAGACTGTCGCGAAGGTCGTCGTCTCGGTCGGACCATAGCAGTGAACGAGACGTACAGGACCTTCTTCTCTCAGCAACCTTAGAAATGAGGGAAGGTCATTGCGTTCGCCTCCACAGAGGAGGTATTTAAGTTGTGCTAACGTCGGAGCAATCGATGATGTATATTGGTTAAATAATACTGTTGTTAGAAAAAGTGAAGTCACCCGTTGCTGTTTAAGTGCCTTGGCAAAATTCGAAGAACTTATGGTGGTGGCATCCATTGCAATAATGCAGCCACCGTTAAGCAGCGGCGCCCACACTTCAAATGTGCTCGCATCGAAGGCGGGATTACCCGCCCATGCCATACGATCTCCGGCATCGATCTTCGCATAGCCATTGTTGATGACGAGCCGGTTGACGGCACGGTGAGGCACAACAACTCCCTTGGGAAGGCCAGTCGAACCAGACGTGTACATTACATAAGCGGCAGCCTCGGCGCTCAATGCCAGGCCAGGATCGGCACTACATCCTGTTCCAACCATGAGCGGCTCAATAGGCAAAACAGGGATCGTCGCCTCAACCAGATCATCATCGTCACTCTTGCCAAGCACCAGGCGCGCAGCACAATCGGCCAATAGCCATTCTTGTCGTGCAGACGGAAGAGCGCGATCGACCGGCACATACACTCCCCCCGCCTTGAGGATCGCCAGCTGCGCCACCACAAGGGCGACAGAGCGGTCCAGCATTGTCGCAACGCAATCCCCCGGCCTGACCCCGAGCCCAATCAGGTGATGCGCAAGACGGTTGGCACGGGCATTCAGTTCCCCATAGCTCAGCGTCTCGTCCTCGTGGACCACCGCCACCGCGTCGGGCGCCTTTTGCACCTGCGCCTCGAACAGCGCGTGGATGCACAGATCCGACGGATAGTCGGCGTCCGTCCGGTTCAGCTCCTCCAGCAGGTAGCTGCGCTCGGCGGCCGGCAGGATGTCGATGCGGCCGACCGGCTGCTCGGCATCGGCAACCATCGCCCGCAGCAACGCCAGCAGATAGCCGCGCTGCCGCTCGATCGTCGCCCGGTCGAACAGCGCCGTGGCATAACCCAGGGTCCCGGCGATCACCTCGCCCTGCTCTCCAAGGCTCAGTTCGAGATCGAACTTGACCTGGTCGAGCCCCTCCCCCACGGCCTTCACGCTCAATCCGGGAAGATCGAAGGTCTCGACGGCATTGTTCTGCCAGGCCAACATCACCTGGAACAACGGCGTGTGATCAAGAGCCCGGGGCGGCTGGACGATCTCGACCACCTGCTCGAACGGCAGGTCCTGATGCTCCTGCGCAGCCAGGGCCGTGCGCCGCGTCCGTTCCAGAAGCTCCGACACGCTCGGCGCGCCCGACAGGTTCATGCGAACCGCCAGGGTGTTGACGAAGAAGCCGATCAGCTCCTCGACCTCGCGCCGGCCGCGATTGGCGCTCGGCACACCGATCAAAAGGTCGTCCTGACCCGACAGACGCGACAGCACCGCGCCCCAGGCCGCCAGCACCGTCATGAACAAGGTCGTGCCATGCTGCCGGCTCAGCCGCTTCAGACCCCGCGTCAGATCCGCATCGATGACAACAGGCACACTGGCCCCGGCAAACGACTGCTGGGCCGGACGCGCACGGTCCGTCGGCAAGGCAAGAAGGGCCGGAGCGCCTGCCAGGGTGTCGCGCCAATACTGCGCCTGGCTCTGCAGCCGTTCCCCCGACAGCCATTGCCGTTGCCAGGCGGCATAATCCGGGTACTGGATCGCCAGCGGCGGCAAAGGATCGTCCTCTCCAGCCGCAAACGCCCGGTAAAGCTGACTGAGTTCACGCACCAGCACGCCCATCGACCAGCCGTCCGAGACGATATGATGCTGGGTCAACAGGAAGACGTGCTCCGCATCCGACATCCGGATCAGACGCCCGCGGATCAGCGGCCCGCGCGCAAGATCGAATGGCGTGCGCGCCTCTTCATGGCACAGATCCAGAAGCGCCGCCTCTGCATCCGGCCGGCCCCGCAGATCGTGCTCCAGCACCGGCAGCCCCGCATCCGGCGGCAGAACCTCAACCCGGGGCTTGCCCTCCGGCGCGACAAAGACACTGCGCAGCGCCTCATGACGGGCAAACAAACGGTCAAGGCTGCGCTGCCAGGCGGTGCGGTCGAGCCCACCACGCAGCCGCAAGGCCAGCGGAATGTGATAGTTCGTGCTGCCCTCGTCCAGCTGCGCCAAAAACCATAGCCGCTGCTGCGCGAACGACAGCACAAGCGGCTCATGACGCGACACGGCCGCAATCGCCGGCAGCTCTTGCGGACCAGCGCGGCTCAACGCCTCGACGATGCTTGCTGCCAGATCCGCCAGCACCGGGTTGGCAAACAGCCTCGTCAGCGGCAGCGCGACGCCAACAGCCTGCGACAGCCGGCTCGAGAGCTGCACCGCCAGGAGCGAGTGGCCGCCGAGTTCGAAGAAGTGGTCGTGGCGTCCGACGCGCTCGACACCGAGAAGCTCGGCCCAGATCGCGGCCAGCGCCGTCTCGATCCCGCCTTGCGGCGCCTCATAGGCCGCCCGCGCATAGGCGTCGTCCTCCGGCGCCGGCAGTCCCTTGCGGTCGAGCTTGCCGTTCGCCGTCAAGGGCAGCGCCGCAAGCCGCACGAATGCCGACGGCACCATGTAGTCCGGCAGCCGCCCGCCCAGATGCGCCCGCAAGGCGCCGGCCAGCCGGCTTCCATCGTCGTCGTCCGATCCGGCCTCGGGTCCACACACGACATAGGCGACAAGGTGCTTGTCGCCGGCACGGTCCTGGCGCGCCACCACCACCGCCTCGCGCACCCAGGCGTGCTCGCCAAGCCGTGCGGCGATCTCGCCCGGCTCGATGCGGAAGCCGCGGATCTTCACCTGCTCGTCGTTACGGCCCAAAAACTCTAGATTGCCGTCCGGCAGATAGCGCCCCAGGTCGCCGGTCCGGTACAGCCGATCGCCGTCCACAAAGGGACTGGCGATGAACCGCTCCGCCGTCAGCTCGGGACGGTTCAGGTAGCCCCGCGCCACCCCTGCCCCGCCGATGTAAAGCTCACCCGCCGCCCCGAACGGCACGGGCGCACCATGACCGTCCAGCAGATACACCCGCGTGTTGGCAATCGGGCGGCCGATCGTCTCAACGACAGCCTCTCCCCTCGGCATGCAAATCCAGGTCGAGTACGTCGTCGTTTCCGAAGGAGCGTACAGATTACAGATCTTCTCTGCGCCACTGCACTCGAAGACCCTCTCGATCAGATCTGCCTTCAGCCGCTCACCGCATGAATTGATGACGCGTGTCGAAGCCGGCACGGCTTGCTTGTCGACCAGAGCGGCGATCGCCGAGGGGACCGTGTTGATCAAGGAGACATCCAAGGACGTCTGCGCCAGCGCCAGCGCATCCTCGACAAGATAAAGTGTGCCTCCTTGCGACAGCGGCACGAAGCACTCATAGACGGACAGATCAAAACTGATCGAGGTAGAAAACAGCGTGCGGCTGATCTCTGACTCCGCAAACACGTCGCTGCTCCAATGCAGCAGGTTGACGGTGCTGGCATGCTCGACCATGACGCCCTTTGGGGTTCCGGTGGAGCCTGAGGTGTAGATGACATAGGCGAGATGGCGCGCGGTCAGGCCAAGGGCGCGTGGGTCGGGATCGTCAGCGGACTGGCCGGCCCATGGACGCTCGCCGTCCGAGAGATCGACCACGTTCAGATCGAAAAGCGCCTCCGGGCCGAGCGCGGCGCGGCCGGCGGCATCGCAAAGCAGCAGCCGCGGTGCGGCATCGTCAAGCACCTGCCGCAGCCGCGCCGACGGATAGGCGGGATCCAGCGGAACATAGGCGCCGCCCGCCTTGAGGATCGCCAAAAGACCCACCACCATCGCCGGGCTGCGCTCAAGGCAGATGGCCACACGGTCGTCCGGCTTGACCCCGAGCCCGATCAGATGATGGGCCAGCCGGTTGGCCTGGGCGTTGAGCGCGCCATAGGAGATCGACTGCTCTTCGAAGACCAGCGCGACGGCATCGGGCGCCCGGCGCACCTGCGCTTCGAACAGCTCATGCACGCACAGATCCGACCGGTAGTCCGCTTCCGTCCGGTTCAACTCCTCCAGCAGATAGCTGCGCTCGGCGGCCGGCAGGATGTCGATGCGGCCGACCGGCTGCCCCGCATCGGCAACCATCGCCCGCAGCAACGCCAGCAGATAACCACGCTGCCGCTCGATCGTCGCCTGATCGAACAGCGCCGTGGCATAACCCAACGTTCCGGCTATGACCTCATCACACTCGCCAAGGCTCAGCTCCAGATCGAACTTGACCTGATCGAGCCCGTCCCCGGCCGCCTCCACGCTCAGCCCGGCAAGGTCGAACGACCCGACGGCGTTGTTCTGCCAGGCCAACATCACCTGGAACAACGGCGTGTGATCAAGATGCCGGGGCGGCTTGACGATCTCCACCACCTGCTCGAACGGCAGGTCCTGATGCTCCTGTGCAGCCAGCGCCGTGCGCCGCGTCCGTTCCAGAAGCTCCGACACGCTCGGCTCGTCCGACAGGTTCATGCGAAGCGCCAGGGTGTTGACGAAGAAGCCGATCAACTCCTCGATCTCGCGCCGGCCGCGATTGGCGCTCGGCACGCCGATCACAAGGTCGTCCTGCCCCGACAGACGCGACAGCACCGCCGCCCAGGCCGCCAGCACCGTCATGAACAAGGTCGTGCCATGCTGCCGGCTCAGCCGCTTCAGCCCCCGCGTCAGATCCGCATCGATGACAACAGGCACACTGGCCCCGGCAAACGACTGCTGGGCCGGACGCGCACGGTCCGTCGGCAAGGCAAGTCGGGCCGGAGCGCCGGACAGGCTGCCGCGCCAATATTGCGCCTGGGCCTGCAGCCGGTCCCCCGACAGCCATTGGCGTTGCCAGGCGGCATAATCCGGATACTGGATCGCCAGCGGCGGCAAAGGATCGTCCTCTCCAGCCTCGAACGCCCGGTAAAGGCTGCTCAGTTCACGCACCAGCACGCCCAGCGACCAGCCATCCGAGACGATATGGTGCTGGGTCAGCAGGAAGACGTGTTCCGCATCCGACATCCGGACCAGACGCCCGCGGATCAGCGGCCCGCGCGCAAGATCGAATGGCGTGCGCGCCTCTTCATGGCACAGATCCAGAAGCGCCGCCTCTGCATCCGGCCTGTCCCGCAGATCGTGCTCCAGCACCGGCAGCCCCGCATCCGGCGGCAGAACCTCAACCCGGGGCTTGCCCTCCGGTGCGACAAAGACACTGCGCAGCGCCTCATGACGGGCAAACAAACGGTCAAGGCTGCGCTGCCAGGCGGTGCGGTCGAGCCCACCACGCAGCCGCAAGGCCAGCGGAATGTGATAGTTCGTGCTGCCCTCGTCCAGCTGCGCCAAAAACCATAGCCGCTGCTGCGCGAACGACAGCACAAGCGGCTCATGACGCGACACGGCCGCAATCGCCGGCAGCTCTTGCGGACCAGCGCGGCTCAACACCTTGACGATGCTTTCTGCCAGATCGCCAGCACCGGGTGGCAAACAGCCTCGTCAGCGGCAGCGCGACGCCAACAGCCTGCGACAGCCGGCTCGAGAGCTGCACCGCCAGAGGAGTGGCCGCCGAGCTCGAAGAAGTGGTCGTGGCGTCCGACCCGCTCGACCCGAGAAGCTCCGCCCAGATCTCTGCCAGCGCCGTCTCGATCTCGCCTTGCGGCGCCTCATAGGCCGCCCGCGCATAGGCGTCGTCCTCCGGCGCCGGCAGTCCCTTGCGGTCGAGCTTGCCGTTCGCCGTCAAGGGCAGCGCCGCGAGCCGCACGAATGCCGACGGCACCATGTAGTCCGGCAGCCGCCCGCCCAGATGCGCCCGCAAGGCGCCGGCCAGCCCGCTTCCATCGTCGTCGTCCGATCCGGCCTCGGGTCCACACACGACATAGGCGACAAGGTGCTTGTCGCCGGCGCGATCCTGGCGCGCCACCACCACCGCCTCGCGCACCCAGGCGTGCTCGCAAAGCCGCGCGGCGATCTCGCCCGGCTCGATGCGGAAGCCGCGGATCTTCACCTGCTCGTCGTTGCGGCCGAGGAACTCCAGATTGCCGTCCGGCAGATAGCGCGCCAGATCGCCGGTCCGGTACAGCCGGGCGCCTGCCTCATCGCTGAACGGATCTGCCAGGAACCGCTCCGCCGTCAGCTCGGCACGGTTGAGGTAGCCACGCGCCACCCCCGCCCCGCCAATGTAAAGCTCACCCACCGCCCCGAACGGCACGGGCGCACCATGACCGTCCAGCAGATACACCCGCGTGTTGGCAATCGGACGGCCGATCGGGACAACTGACCCATCAAAATCATCGGGACAACTCCAAACCGTCGCGCAGACTGTTGCTTCGGTCGGGCCATAAGCGTTGACGATAGATGCCGGGGCCAGACTTCGGACGAGTTCTGCTTTCGGCAGTTCGCCAGCAAGAATGAGAACGTGCGATGCCAAACATCCCAGATCCCTGCTTGCCTGAAGCAAGGCTGGAGGTAACGTCGCATGGGTGATGGATTCGCTTCGCAGGTAATCCGATAGCTTGTTACTCGCGTGGCGGATCTCATCCGCAGGCAAGTGCAATGCGGCGCCAGAGCCAAACGCCATGACAAGCTCCCAAGCACTTGCATCAAAACCGAAGGAGGCGAACTGCACGACACGGCTGTTTGAACAGACGCCAAAAAGCCCGACCTGAGCCAACCCGAGATTGACCAGGCTCCGATGCTCGACCATGACGCCCTTTGGGGTTCCGGTTGATCCGGAGGTGTAGATGACATAGGCGAGATGGCGCGCGGTCAGGCCAAGGGCGCGCGGGTCCGGGTTCGAGGCCAGCAGTTCGGCCCAGGCCGGGGTCGCCGTCTCCAGATCGACCACCGTCAGATCGGCGAGCGCTTCGGCGCCAAGTGCGGCGCGTCCGGCGGCATCGCAAAGCAGCAGGTGCGGTGCGGCATCCTCGAGCACCTGCCGCAGCCGCGCGCACGGATAGGCCGGGTCCAGCGGCAGATAGGCGCCGCCCGCCTTGAGGATCGCCAAAAGACCCACCACCATCGCCGGGCTGCGCTCCAGGCAGATCGCCACCGGCTGATCCGGCCTCACCCCGAGCCCGATCAGATGATGGGCCAGCCGGTTGGCCCGCGCATTGAGCTCGTCATAGCTCAGGCGCTCGTCCTCATGGACCACCGCCACCGCCTCCGGCGCCTTTTGCACCTGCTGCTCGAACAGCTCATGGATGCACCGCTCCGACGAATAGGCCGCCGCCGTCCGGTTCAGATCCTCCAGCAGATAGGTGCGCTCGTCGGCCGGCAGCAGCTCAATCCGGCCCACCGGCTGCCTTGCATCGGCCATTACACCACGCAACAATGTTTGCAAGTGCTGCGTCATACGGTCGATCTGCTCCGGTGCTAATCGACTTGCATCAAAATGCCATCGAAAGCTCCCATCCAGAGCGCAAACCTCAAACGTCAGCAAATCGCCGCATTGGGCTGCTCCAGCACTTTGGCTCGACGTCAGATCGCTCGCGACAGAACAGCTGTCTGTCGTGATTGTGATGCCAATCGGCCAGGGCTGGCAGGATCGTAGCGCCTCCAGACCTCGCAATGTCGGGTAGCGCGCGATAAGATCCCGGGCAAAGCTACCGTGCTCCCTCAACTGAGCGAATTCGGCCGCCACGGCTTTGCGCATTTCCTCAAAATCATGTGCAATATCAATGGTAACTTCCATCGGCACGACAGAGGCGATAAGCACCTCCACCGCTTTAGAGCCAGCTTGCGATCGATCCGGTGCAGGCGTCCATCCCAGTTGAAGCTCTGTTTCTCCGGTGATGCGGGCGAGATAGATCAGCCAAGCCGTTACCAAGTATTCCGTGCGATCATTTGGCGACAGCTTAGCCAAAGCACTTGCAATGAACCACGAACTCGACTGCCGTTTGGGCGGCGCCTCAGCCACGCACGACGACAGGAAAGGAAACTGCAATATTCTAAGCTGCTCTAGCCGCTGTCGCCAAAAATCCTCTGAAGGCGCCAGCAATTCATGGGTCGCAGTTATGCTCCGCGCCTCATCTTCGCTCAAAATTGGAAGGCGACCACCTTCATCCAGATTGGAGTGCCTGGCGAGGGCTCGCGCGTCCAGCCCTTGACCATCGGAGCTGCCAAGGCAAACATCGACATCCTGTGTACCCGTCGCCACCCGCCAGTGGCTGGAGTGGATTTCAAGCAGAGAACCTGCCGGGAGGCCCGAGCGTTGAGGCAGCACCTCCAAGCGTCTGACTGTGACCACCTCATCGCCTACGAGAGCCTTGGGCAGACCCAATGGATTGGGATGATATGGGCCCAAGTTCAAGGCACGCGTCATCGCTGACAGATCTTGCGCGGGCCGATCCCATCGCAGACAGCCTGCCGCATCCGGGCGTCGACGTCTCGGAAAGTAGCTTCTGCTCACCAGCGCCTGCGGATAGGCAGTAAGCTCTCCCTTCGCCAAGCCAGTTAAAAGCTCGCGGAAGCCCTCGATCGCGGCTTCATAACATTTAAGGTTCAGGGTCAGTGCGGTATCGGCGGGCGCAATCAGCACTTGGCGCTGAACCACGACGTCACCCGTATCAACACCATCATCGATCCGATGCCACGTGATGGCATATTCGGTCTCCTGCGCCAGCAGCGCCCAGGACGTCGCGTGCGTTCCCGCATATCGTGGCAATGGACCGTCGTGGTAATTGAAAGCACCTTGACGCACTCGCCCAAACACGTCCGGTGGCAATATGAACGGATTGGCAACGGAGAAAATCCAATCTACCGGTTCGGCCTTCAAAAAAGACGAGAGCTCTTCAACGCTCCCTACACACGGGATGTTGGCGCGAGTCGCCCACTCTGCAAATATGGCGTCGCCGGACAGGGCCGCACCAATGACGTGGCCCATCGCCATTGCCAGCTGAGCGCAGCTGATAGCAAGCGTTCCACTGCCAACAACGACGCTGGAGGAGATCGATCGCGCTGCAGGTTGCCTATCCCGGTCGTCTGATTGGCAGGCACTCCCGCGCGTCGGAGAAGTCCGATATGTCATCTTTATCCCTCCACTCCACCCAGTGGGCTGGACAGTTCCCGCCCTAGGCGCCGCGCCACATAGCGATTCCAAACCAGTCACACCGGTTCGGATCTGCTCGGGGGTAACCGTGCTGAACGCCAATCGAATCCGGCAGTCTTGAGAGTTATCCAACGCAAAGAAACTCCTCGGCATAACAATGACTTTGTCGCACCGTGCACACTCGTCCACGCTGTCCGCGCCAAATCTGAAAGGAAGAGCAAGAGTCAGGAAGAAGCCGCCAGAGGGTCGATTCCATCGAATCTGCTCCGGGAAAGGCGAAAACACACTACGCAACATGACGTCGCGCTTCGCACGATACCAATCCAGCGCCGGCGCCGGCTGAACCCAGCCACACAAACTTATCCCCTGTTCGATCAATAGCCCTGCCACGATCGCTTGTGTTATTTGGCTCGTATTGAGGGTAACGAAACTCTTGCGCTGAACCAGATCTTCCCAAAGTGCCCGGCAAGCCCCCGCGTCTCCAAAGATCGTCTCGGGCAGTATCGCTGCTCCCTCGCGGAGAGCTGGGCTTAACGTCTTGGAGAATGTGGACGGGTAAACGTCCGCACACATCATTCCCGTTCTTATCTTTTATGTGCAAACGACGTCTGAGCGTAACGCCAAGGACATCTCGAAACAGACAGATAGCGTCATCCAATTTATGCACCGCTGCAATGTGATCAATGCCATGAAATCGTGGGCTCAGATGGCCCGCCACTTCGCAAGCGCTTTCCGGACCACCATCAATCGACGAATTCACATAATCAGTCATTTTCAGTCCTTCTATTTAGTGACGCAGTCAATTTAGTGATCACCAAATGCTTTGGCGACAAGCTAATGAGATGAGTAGCTTTTGAGAATCTTTGAACGGTCCGTTTAGACTACCGAGTACCATCTGACGGACTCGTCACGCTGGGAGACATCACCTGCCCATCATCGCTTGTGAAATGCGGCAGATCATAGCGCGGGGCACTTTCCCGCAGCGAGCCCAACCGCAGCATTAGGCCACGCAGGGCCACTGAATGCCGAATTGGTCGGTCCAGCGCTATCCTTTGTTGGCCATCGAAATCAGCAGGCACCCGAAAGCGGAGAGTAACGGCGCTTCCCAAAGTGCTTAGCAAGCCCCCGCCCTCTGCAATACTGTATCGGCAGTATTGCAACCACCTTGACTTCGTCTGGCTTCCAGTGAGCGTGATCAAGGGACCATTTCTCCTTATCCATGCGCGTTCGTAGGTGAACGCGCATATACCGTGCCAAAGGAGAAAGTCATTTTAGAACAATATGGTGGCGTTAACACTGCTATGTCGCATGTTCGACATTGTCGGACATCGGACAACGCGGAATTGTCGGACATCGGACAACGCGGACCCGCCAGCCGCAGCTCCTTCACCAAGCGGTTCTGATTCAATCTATTTCGATCAGGATCTCAAATACGCCAAACCGATTACATTTTTGGAAATAAGTAGCTCTAGGAAAAAGGTGCAATTTGCCTTCTGCACGTATCCTGAACGGGCGCGAATATCAATTTCAACGTCTTGGAATTCAAGAAAGTCATTATATAGTGGAAAATACGCCTTATATACCGCCTCCTTCAAAACAAAGAGGTCCCGCCGTTGGAGCATACGCAAGTCGTACATGCGTTGCTCCCTAGGAGTTGCAATCAATTCAATCAAGTTCTCCGGAAGAAGTTCATCTTTGCGATGTGATGACGATCGGCGTTGTGTTTGTACGGCATGGCACTCGGATCAAGCTGATTGCGATCCTGTTTGCCTATCGCCGAACCGTTCAGAAACTATTCATGCACCAAAGCCATTTAGCACCCCTCCGAATGACCACATCAGCGCGGTCAATGCTGTTACAATTGAGTACCGAAACCGCATAGATCGCCATGTCTTCTCCCAAATATTCGGGACAGAATAGGCAGCTAAAATCCGGGCTGTAAACTCCTACAATCGCCGGTAAGCGTTTGATTTATTCAATTTCGTGGATGGCGCAAAAATCCTAATAGGGAGTTCCGCGACGGATTGCGTCTAAACTGTCGAGCCCGCCGGTTTTCGCTGCCGTTTCCTTGGCGGCGAAAAGGTCCTGCGCAGTGCCTGCATTGCTTCTACGGTGGCCGCGATCGCGGCCAAACTTGTTTGCATGGCGGGAAGAGACCGTTCGGTGGTTCTCTCCCCAGCAAGCCAAAAACCGGCTTCCCCCGCCCTTCCGCGCTCACTGGTCGCTGGCGTTGCCGACCCTGGCATAACCTCCACAGCGGCCGGCAAGGCGTTCTTCGACATGCTCGGCGTCTTCGCGGAGTTCGAAACCAACCTGCGGCGCGAGCGGCAGGCTGAAGGCATCGCCGCCGCCAGGATACGTGGCATCTACAAAGGGCGCCCACTGAAGATTGACCGCGCTTCGCCTGCAACAGGGTCAGGGGCCCAGCAAGATCACCCGCGATCTCGGCATATCGCGCGGCACGGTCTATCAGGTCCGCAAAGGTGTTTCCGAATGAGCAAAGCAAACCGCATCAACCGTTTGACATCCGCCACCTGCGAGCAAGTCCAGGCCCGCTTGCTTGAAGCCTACAGACAGATCGCCTCAGATCACGGTCTGGTGATCGAAAGCGCCGGGTGGCGCGGCCTGGAGCCTGGCTTCTCGTTCGAACCTGCATTCCGCATCAGCATTTCCGTGCCAGATGGCAAAGCTCTCAATCTGGATAAGGAGATGTTCGCCCTGCTGTCCGAACAATACGGCCTGGAGGCTGCTGACTTCGAACGCAAGTTTATCGCTGGCGGTGAGCGTTTCCGGATCACAGGCATTGATCCGCGAAGACCTAACTATCCTATATCCGTCGAGCGTATTCCCGATCGCCGCGGCTTCAAGTTCACCGCCGACAATGTAGCCATGCTGCTCAAAGCTCACGCCAGTCCCTGACGTTCACCAATCGTTTTCAGCTTGGCCAAAACCCGAGCTTCGAGCCGACAGGGCCGAACTGCACCGTTCCAAAAATGCTGAAGCGTTCAAAAAAATGGCTGCCGCCGAACTTCATTCGACGACAGCCAAGGTGCCTTGGGAGGCAGGAGAAAAACTTTAGAACCCTAGCTGGTGATCCTTGCATAGGAGATCAGTCGCGGATAGCGACACCTGTCGTCGGATCAAACCAGTGTAGCTTCTCCAGATCGACGGTCAGAGGCAGGCGCTGGTTGATGGCTGGTGTCAGGGCCGGAGGAATTCGCGCCACCAGGCGGTTTTTGCCCTTGTGCGCGAAGCTGTCCTCTGCGTCGTTCACGTTAACCGGCGGGGACGGGATGTCGAAGAAGACGAACGTATCGGCCCCGAGTGCTTCGGCAACTGCAATCTGCTCGTTGAATATCGCCTCCCGCTCAGGACAAGCCTGGAACATTTCCGGGCGGATCCCGGCAATGACTTGCCGTCCGGCGTACGCGGACAACGCCGCCCCTGCGGGAACAGGAAATGATATTTCCGCTCCTGTAATCGCGCCTCTAAGTGATCCGGCTTCCGCTTTAAGCTCGACGCGCACGAAATTCATTGCTGGTGAGCCGATGAAGCCCGCAACGAAGAGATTGGCCGGCTGGTCGTAAAGCATCTGAGGTGTGTCGATCTGCTGAAGATTGCTGTCCTGACCATTGAACACCGGTTTCAGCACCGCAACACGGTCGCCCATGGTCATGGCCTCGACCTGGTCATGGGTCACATAGAGCGTTGTAGTACCGAGGCGCTGGTTGAGCAGCTTCAGCTCGCCTCGCATTTGGACGCGCAGCTTGGCATCAAGATTGGACAGAGGCTCATCCATCAGGAAAGCCATGGGATGGCGAACAATTGCACGCCCCATCGCAACGCGCTGGCGCTGGCCGCCGGATAGCACGCCGGGTTTGCGCTCGAGATATCGGGTGAGATCGAGCATTTCCGCGGCATCCCGCACCAGTTCATCGATCTTTTCCTTCGGCATTTTGCGCTGTTGCAATCCGAAAGCCATGTTTTCATAGACAGTCATATGGGGATAAAGCGCGTAGTTCTGGAAAACCATTGCAATATCCCGGTCCTGCGGCTCGGTCTCGGTGACATCCGTGTTGTTCATCAGCAGACGGCCGCTGTTCAGCATTTCGAGGCCCGCCGCCATCCTTAGCAAGGTGGACTTGCCGCAACCCGAGGGGCCGACCAGCACGACGAACTCTCCGTCCGCGACCGCGAAACTCACATTGGCGACGGCGACGGTTCCGTCCGGAAAGGTCTTGCCGATCCCGTCAAAGGTCATGGACGCCATAAATACTCCTCCGAGCATCAATAGGCGAGGCAAGCCGTCCTCCTAGGACAGGATGCCCCGCGCGTTTAGGTTCCGGCGTTAGCCGATGTTCACGGCCTTGCCGCTGGCGACAGATTCCTCAATCGCCGCCAGGATCTTGGTGTTTGCCAGACCGTCCTGCGCATCCGCCAGCAGCGGAGCGCCGCGCACCACGCTATCGACAAAACGGGCAATGGACTCGAGCACAAAGCCACCAATACGGGTCTCGCCGGTCGGCGTTATGCCGATGTAATCATTGTATTTCAGTCCCCCCTCCACGATACGGCGCAGGCCGCCGCTGTGGGTCGGGTCCGCCTGGATCTGCCCCTTTTCGCCGACGAACTCGATCTTGAAGTCAACGAGGGAAGGATTGTCTCGCGACAGGATCCAGCTGTTTTCCATGGTCAAGACCGTGCCCTTGGAAAACTCGAGGATGGACACATGGAAGTCCTTCGTGTCCACGCCGCCCCTCGACAGCGTACCTGAGCGGGCGACCGAATAAACGCGGACGACTTCGTCTGCGAGAATGAAGCGCAGGACGTCGACCAGATGGCTTCCTAGAAACCAGAGTGCTGAAGACTTCGAAGCCCAACTAAGCATTTCGAAGGGAACGAAGGCTGTGTTGGAAAGACGCGCCGTCCCATGTTTTGCGAGACCGATTTGGCCGTCCTGTATCATGTCACGAACCTGCGCGAGGATGGGATTCACCCGGTTGTGGAAGTCCACCATCAGCTTGCCCTTCGACTTTGCGGCAGCCTCGGCGATTTCTTCAGCTTCGCTTACGGTGGTTGCAAGCGGCTTTTCGCTCAGCACGTGTTTATCGGCCCTGAGCGCGGCGAGAATGATGGGCGTATGCGTAAAATCAGGTGTCGCTACCGAGATGGCATCGATCCGATCACTGGAGATCACCTTCTGGAAATCGGTGAAGGCTTGCGCTGCGCCGAAGCTCTCCTTCATCTTGAGCGCCCTGCCCTCATCAAGGTCGCACACGCCGACAAGCTCGGTTTCCGGCAAGACATTAAATGTGTGAGCGTGATTGTTGCCCCAAAGACCGGCGCCGATGACGCCCATACGCAGTTTGCTCATTTCATTACTCCATTCATAAAGGGGAACGTCAGCCCTTGACCGAACCAAAGGTGAGGCCTCGTACGACGTATCGATCGAAAAACAGGAAGATGATCATCGGAGGTATCATCGCGAGCACTGCGGCCGCGGCGATGTAGTTCCACGTCACTCCGCTCGTCGCGAAGTAGCCCAGTGTTCCGATCGGAAGGGTGGCGGTCGAGCGCGAGCTCAGCACCAACGGAAAGGCGGCATTGTTCCATGCAAAGACGAAGGCAAACATGGAGGTGACAATGATGCCGGGACGAACGATCGGAAGCGTGATCCGCCACATGATCGTGTACCAACGGGCGCCGTCGACCCGGGCAGCTTCTTCCAATTCCGCCGGAACCTCATCAATAAAGCTCTTCATAAGCCAGACGGAAAACGGGATCGTCAGCGTCTGCAGAACCAAAACCATGGAAAAGTAGGAACCCTGGAGACCGATGCGCGTGATCAGGACGAAATACGGGATCAAAAACGCGACTGGCGGGGCCATCAGCAGGCCGAGATACCACAACATGATGTTCTTCTTGCCGCGCAGCTTGAAACGGGACAGAGCGTAGGCAGCAGGAACGGAGAAGGGAAGATTGAGCAATACCGCCCCGATGGACACGATGAGACTATTCACCAGTTGCGGCGCATTGGTACCGGGATCGACGAGTATATGCCGGAACGCGTCGAGATTGGGCTCGAACGAGAGTTGCGGCGGCATTGTAAATGCCGTCTCCGACGGGCGGATCGCAAGAGCGATGAACCACAGGATTGGCCCGACAAAGATTGCCAGGAAAAGGAGGCCGGCGGCGTAGGTGAGTGCTGTGTTGAAGCTTGTGTGGCGAGCGGACATGTTACCACTCCTCGTTTCGGAACGCGAAGAACACGTAGAGGGCAACGATGACGTTGACGATCAGCACGGTGATCCACGTCATTGCGCTGACAAGACCAATGTTGAAGTTCACAAGACCCTGCTCGTAGAGCGAATAACCGAGGGTGCGGGTGGAGGTGCCAGGCCCGCCACGGGTGAGCACAAGCACAGTGTCGAAGGTGTTGAAAATCTGCATGAAGCGCAGCATGACGATAATGATCGCGGTGCGCTTGATCAGCGGCAGCTTGATCCGCATTAGGATCGTCCACGCAGACGCGCGATCCAGTCGTGCGGCCTCCAAAATCTCGTCGGGAACTGCCAGCAGGCTCGCATAGAGGACGATCGCGAAGAACGGCGTCCACTGCCAGATATCGACGAAAAGGATGGCGGCGAGCGCGGTCGATGGCGAGCCGAGAATTCCTTCCGCGGGAACGGGGAGCCAGAGCGACTGCATGATCCAGCTCAAGAGCCCACCACCAGGGTCGTAGAGATAGCGGAACAGGAAGCCGACGACTATCGGTGCGATCGTGGTGGGCAGGATCAGCAGGGCACGCACGACATTCATGCCCGGCAAAGCCTTGAGCAGAATGAGCGCAATCGCCAGACCAAACGCGAATTCAATTGCTGTACCCAAGATTGAGAGGATCAGCGTGTTGGTGAGCGCCGCGCGAAAGTCAAAGGCGTTGAAGGCCTGCACGTAATTCTCGAAGCCAACGAATTGCAGCGGCTCCGGTCCGATTTGCAGATTCCAGAAGTAGAAGCTCGATCTTAAAGCAAACAGTAAAGGGTAGGCGATCAGAGCGAGCAGCATCACGACCGAAGGCGCAATCAGCAAGTAAGGCAGGTTTCGTCGAATAATGCCCTTCCGGCCGGGCCCGTGGGCCCGCGGACAGCGAACAATTATAGCATGCATTGCCAGATCCAGTTCTTCTTCACTCGTTTTGGCGGCGCGATCGCTGCCGCGCCGGCTCGAGGAGAACTCTATTACTTCTTGGCGATCAGGGCCTTGGCCCCGTCAAGAGTGTCAGCGAAGCTTTCCTTCTGGTGAGGGATCATGAGATTGCCCTTCAGGATGCTCTCAAACAGGCTGTTGGCGCGCTCAAGGCCCGTCTTCGGCTCTTCGCTGCCAGTCAGGAGCTGGTTCAACGTGAGGCCCAGCACGCTTTCGATGGCAGTGTAGCCCGGAACAGGTGGGCGTGTGACCTTGCCGTTGCCCTGCTTCATCATTGCGTACTGAACATCGAGGTACGGATAAATTGCCTTAACGTCCTCATCCTCATAGAGCGAAGCACGCGCGAAGTCCGAGAACTGGCAGTTGAGGTCCGGCCAAAGAGCCATTTTCTTCTGAGTGGCCTTCGATGTTGCCCACTTGATGAAAGCGTAGCCGGCCTCCTGCCTTTCGGAGCTGGAAGGGATACCGAGGCTCCAACCGCCGAGGCTGACCGTCTGAGGTACGCCCTCAGCTTTCGGCAACGCAGCCGTTGCATATTTCTCCATGACGTCCGACTTTTTGCCCGTCATGTAACCGGCGTTCTTGATCAGATAGAAGTATGGGGTCCACCAGTAGAACATGCCGATATCGCCCTTGGCGAAGCGGGTGCCGGCGTCGAACCAAACGTAGTTGATCGCCTCGGGCGGAGACAGCTTGTAGAGCTGTCTGTAGATTTCAACAGACTTTATCCATGCTGGGCTCGTCAGTTGCGGAGAAAAATCCCAGGGGGCGGTCGGGAACGACTTGAACCAGCTTGCGCCGTGGCTCGCTGAAACTTGCGTAAACATGTGAACGATCGGCGACGGCTGCGAGCCGCAAACAACGGTAGGAAAGAGCGGCTTGCCCCCGAATGACTTGCCTTGCATCGACTTCAGAATTTCGACGTATTTCGTCCAGGTCCAGTCTTCCGACGTCTCGTTCGGAGGCGCGGCAATGCCCAAGTCATTGAAGATGTCCTTGCGGTACATCACGCCCTGCGCATAGGCCGCGACTGGCAGCGTGCCGACCTGGCCGCGCCACATGTTCGAGGAGTACAGAACCTCGGGAATGAAGTCGGAGAGGTCAAACTCGCTGTCCTTGGCAATCAAATCGTTCAGCGAGATGATCCAGCCATTGTCGAGATATTGCCCAAGCCACATCTGGTCGACGACGATGACATCGGCATCTGAGGTTTTGGCGACAAAAGATGAGACGAGGCGCGACTGTAGGGCGTCATAGGAGAGGCTCTCCAATTCCACCTTGATGCCGGTTTCTTTCTCGTATTCCGGGATCATCGCCTTCATCGAAAAGAAGAAAGGGTCTTCAACGGACAGGACGCGCACCGTATTCGCGTCTTGCGCAGCGGCGCGGCGTGGCACGGCCAAAGACCCCGCCCCAGCTACAAGAGCTGCGACGGAAGCGCTCTTCAGCAGGTCCCGGCGCGACATATTTCCAATATCGATTGTCATAAGAGCCTCCTCAGTTGCATGTAATCCAATCCCGGCCACTCAGCGGAGCCGTGGGCTTCCGCTATTGAAACTGAGATAGTTACCCCTAATTTGCTTTTGTTAGCAGTTAGTTTGTACTTCGCACAAACTTATGATACTTGTCAAGAAGTTGCCGCAAAGAAATTCGCAGCCTGATTTGCAGGCGTCACGATCGGCTTGTTTGCGTTGTTGGAGAGGCCCTTTGCTGTCTAGTCGATCGAGAGTGTAGAGGGTACAAAGGATCCAGCAAATCGGAGATGCAAATTGAAATTTGACAGTCAGCCGTCCTATTCATTGGGCCATCGCACACCTGCGAGGAGGGAAGCCGCGGCTAGCGAGATTGGTGCCAATGTGACGCTTGTCTCGCAATCAGCGCTTGGTGCGATCAACCGCGGTCGGGTGCTGCAAGCTTTGTATGATAATGGACCAAAAAGCCGAGCGGATCTCGCGCGGCTTGCTGGCGTCAACCGGACAACCATAACCGGCATCGTCCAGCCGATGATCGAGGAACAGCTTCTCGTAGAAGGGGATGCGGCGCCCTCTGATGTCAAAGGCGGCAAGCCTGCCCGTCCGCTTTATTTCAATCCCGATGCCCCGATGCTCGGAGCGGTACTCCTGCTGCCCGGCACGATACAGGCGTGCCTTGTGGCACTGACCGGGGAGATCAGAGCCGTTACGAAAGCTGAGTTCGACCCGTTTGGCGACAGGCAAGCGTTCATCGCGACTCTAACGAAAACGCTCACCTCCACGCTCTCTCATGCCCATCAAGCGCCTTTCGGGGTCGGCGTTGCCTCGGGTGGAATGATCGACAGTGACAACGGCGTGATCCTCGCTGTCAACCTTGCGCCTGTACTGACAGGACTTCCCCTCGTGAACATATTGCAGGAACACTTCTCACTTCCAGTCGTCATCGATCATCATCCGCGTGCCTTGCTTGTTGGGGACCGATGGTTTGGGCCTGGGCGTGGCCAACTGAACTTTGCGGCGATCTACACCGGGGAGGTTCTTGGCGGAGCCTTCTTCATTGATGGCAAAGTCTACCGTGGACTTGCCGGTTCCGGCGGCGAACTTGGCCACACCGTGGTTCAAATCGATGGCGAGCTCTGCAACTGCGGTAAACATGGCTGCTGGGAAACGGTGGCCGCCCTGCCCTGGCTGCGAAAGGAGGCTGCCCTCCTGGGTTTGCCGCAACCGGGCAGCATCACATGCGCTCGTCTGGTCAAAGAAGCAGAAGACGGATCGAAAGCGGCCGACGCGCTCCTCGATCGCTACACACGCAATGTGGCATTCGGCATCGTCAACCTGCAGCAAACGTTGTTCCTTAACTCCTACGTCCTCCATGGAGATGTTGCGGGCGGCGGGGCAAAGGCCGCCGAGCGCGTCAGGCAGCACGTCGAGCGGCTGGTGGTGAAGAGACCAAGCCAGGAGATCTCCATCACGGTGAACGGTATTGGCGAGGGCCACACGGCATTGCGCGGAGCCGCTGGTTTGGTGTTATCGAGCCACCTGAAGGTGGTGATTTAGGGCGATCGATGCGTGCGGCTCGGGCCGTAAGCAAGAGCGCGTCGCGGTCGTCAGCGGTCGCCAATCCAGATACCCAAGCGGTTTACAGCTAGATGGAAGACGACAGTGGCATTGGCCGGCCCCACGCGTATGAGAACGTAAGCTCGTGGCGTCGTTGCCGTGACGACGAAACGGAGCACGAGCGCCCCGCCTCGCCGGTCACTGGCGAAGAAACAGCGTCCGCTCAGCGGTTGGGCGTGAATGGCAGGAAGCCGACGAAGCCGGTGATTGTCCATGCACCATCGCCCTTCGTGCAGAAGAAAACGGACTGCCAGTTCAGTTTTCGTGAGCCGCCTTTCGCAAGGGCTATCGCATCATCGAAGGTCTTCCTTGCAGTGGCCGTGTGCCCTTCCACACGAATGTCCAGCATATTGGTCGCGCGGAAGAGAGCATCTCTCCGGTCCTCGGCATATCGGGTGGAGGCGGAGCGCCGGGCATCTTCCAGCCACGCATCACGATAGGCTTCGACCGTTGGAAACCGGACCTCCCAGACTGCGGGATCAAGCGATCCTTTGGCATCCACTCCGCAAAAGCCGTCAAACTTGAAGGAAGGGGAAAAGATCGACCAGTCCTGCGCGACGAAACCATCGACATCTTTGCGCACAAGCATTTCCCAAATGGCATGGCGGTCAGTGCCTACGGGAAAGGGTTTACATCGAAAGGCTTGAGAAACGTTCCTTGAGTTGAGGTCTATCCGCCGCTCTTTAATCGGTTCCCGATTGACATTCCAGTATGTTTGTGCGACGCACGCACGAATAGAAAACGAGGAGCGAGCGCAGTCGGAGTGCGAAGGCAGAAGCCGTTGCCGCTGAATGACTAGCGTTCAGAAGAAGTGGGACCATGACGATCTACTTGGTTGGAATCGACGGCGGAGGTACGAGCTGTCGCGCGGCAGTTGCAGGTCCAGACGGTCGTATTCTCGCGCGCGGCCAATCCGGTCCAGCCAACATTCTCTCCGATCCGGATGCGGCGCTTCAGAATATTGCCGGTGCGACACGCGCCGCTTTCAACGAGGCAGGTCTCGATCCCGACGGTATTGCATCAGCGCGTGCGGTTCTCGGGGTCGCTGGTCACAATGTCGGCAACGCCGTTCACCACGTGAAGCAGCGGTTGCCTTTTGCCGAAGCCGACATCGAGTCCGACGGGCTGATCGCGCTTCAGGGTGCGCTTGGCGATAAGGACGGCGTCGTCGCCATTTTGGGAACTGGCACGATCTACATCTCACGGCACCGCGAAAAGGTGACCTATACTGGCGGGTGGGGCTTCACTGTCGGCGACCTTGGCAGTGGTGCCCGCATTGGACATGCACTTCTGCAAGAAAGCCTGCTGGCCTATGATGGCATCCACGACGTCTCCCCTTTGATCTCTTCCGTTCTCACGGAATTCAACAACGATCCGCGGGAGCTTGTCGAGTTTGCGCGCCAGGCAAAACCCGGCGCATTCGGTCGCTATGCGCCGCGCGTGTTCGAGTTCGGTGAGCGAGGCGATGCCGTTGCGGTGCGTCTGTTGAAAGATGCCGCTATTTCTGTTGACGAGGCGCTCGACCTTTTGGTCGCGCGAGGAACGAAGAAGATTTGCCTGCTTGGCGGATTGGGGCCTTTCTATCCTTCCTGGATCGCCTCACGGCATCAAGAGCTTCTGGCTAAGCCCGAGGGCGATGCACTTACCGGGGCTGTGGCACTCGCGCTCGCTCGCTTCGGGCGTTGCCAGGAGGCGATCGCATGAGTGACAGGCTTGCGGCGATCCTTCCATGCGGGGGCGTAATCCCCAAGGGTGCCGGACCGCTGTACCACAGACTTCGCCGATTGCTCGAAGAGGCGATCCTGTCGGGGAAACTCAGTCACGGCGATGTTCTCTATCCCGAGCGGGATCTGGCCGAGCATGCCCAGGTTAGCCGTGTCACCGTCCGCAAAGCAATCGACCATCTCGTCCGCGATGGTTTTCTGGTGCGGCGTCCCGGTTCAGGCACCTTCGTTGCTCGATCGGCCTGCCGGGTAGATCAGCCTATGTCGCGCGCGGTCCTTTTGACAGAGGAGGTCTTCTGGCGCGGCTCTAACACTGAAGTCGAGTGGATGGAGCGCAGCATTTCCCATCCTGCTCCAGAGGAAATGATGACGCTCGGGCTGTCCGCCGATAATCGAGTAGCGCGCTTCATCCGCTTGCGAAGATCCGCAGGTCTGGCCCTTGCAATAGAACGCACTTGCATTTCCGCAGAGTTCCTGCCCGACCCGGTCAACGTTACCGCCTCGATTTACAAAGCGCTCGAAGACGCAAATGTCGGGCCGGTGCGGGCGATCCAGCGCATTTTCGCCTGCAATATCCAGGAGCCGGATGCCAGCATGCTCGGCGTCACTATTGGAGCGGCCGGTCTGTTGACCAAACGGGTCGCCTATCTTCATTCGGGCCGCGCGGTTGAATTTACCCGCTCACTCTATCGAGGCGACGCCGACGCCTTCGTCACCGAATTCACGATTTCAGGAAACTGAAGAGCTTCTCAACAAAGGATTCCACCATGCAGACCATTGTGCAGACGAACATGCGGCGGGAAATCGCCGAGATTCCGGAAGCTGCTGCCAGATTGCTCGATCGCGCGGCGAAAGATTTCGCGGCCTCAGGTGCAGCTTTGCGCGCCAAGGATCCGGCATTCGTCGTGACGATCGCGCGCGGCTCCTCCGACCATGCCGCCTTGTTCCTGAAATATGCTATCGAGCTCACCGCAAAATTACCTGTCGCTTCGATCGGGCCATCGCTCGCGTCGATTTACGGCACCGAGTTGAAGCTTGGCCGCAGCGCTGCTATTGCGATCTCGCAGTCGGGCAAAAGTCCCGACATCGTCGCGTTGGCTGACGCAGCAACGCGCGCCGGCGCCGCTTCGATCGCGCTAACCAACACACTGCCCTCGCCGCTTGCTGATGCCTGCAACCACTCTTTGGACATTCTGGCTGGGCCGGAAAATGCGGTAGCCGCCACCAAGTCCTATGTTAACTCCATCGTTGCAGGCCTTGCAGTGCTGAGCGAGTGGACGGGAGACGCTGCGCTGAAACGCGCGGTGGCGGATCTACCCAGGCACTTTGCCGAAGCGGTGAAGCTCGAATGGCTGGAATTTTCCGCCGACGCGGGTGACGCCGACTCCATCTATGTGTTGGGTCGCGGGCCGGCACTGGCGATCGCCAGCGAAGCGGCTTTGAAGTTCAAGGAGACGACCGGGATTCATGCCGAAGCCTTTTCCGCGGCGGAAGTGTTGCATGGACCCGTCGCACTCGTCGGCACCCGCTTCCCAGTGTTGGCGCTTGCCGCCCGCGACGCCGCCGAAGGCTCGGTCGCCGAGATTGCCGATGCCCTGAGTGCCAAGGGCGCGATTGTGCATATCACGTCGGCGCGGGCGACGAGGGCAAAGCCCCTGCCCTTCGTCGAGACCGGCCACCCGATCACCGACGCGCTGGCGCTGGTGCTTCCATTTTACGTTTTTGTCGAAGCCTGGTCGCGCTCCCGTGGCCACAATCCGGACGCACCCGCCCATCTGAAGAAGGTCACGGAAACCCGATGAATGTGAAAAGAAAGATCACGGGCGCGCGAATCTTCGACGACATGAAATGGCATGACGGTCCCGCGCTTGTTGTCGAGGCAGGGCTTGTCGACTCTATCGTTCCTGCAAATTCTCTCGACGATCGCGGCGAAAATGTTGACGCGCGTGGGCTCATTCTCCTGTCAGTCTTCACCGACCTGCAGGTTGATGGCGGCGGCGCCCTCTTCAATGAGCAGCCGAGGTGCGAGGGCATCCGGCAGATCTGCGCAGCCCACGCGCGGTTCGACACGACGGCATTGCTGCCGATCCTGATCACCGACACGCGCGAGATGACAACCGCCGCCATAAAGGCCGGCATCGAGGCGAAGGCCGCTGGCGTGCCCGGCTTCCTGGGGCTGCATCTCGAGGGTCCGCACCTCTCTTTGGCGAGGAAAGGTGCGCATGACATCGCTGACCTGCATGAGGCCGCTGGGCTGCCTGATGGTAACGCTCGCGCCAGAAAATGTAACCCAGGTGAAGGTTCTTGCCGATGCCGGCGTCGTCGTCTGCCTCGGACACACGGATGCCGGCTTCGAGACGGCCTGCGCCTATGCCAAGGTGGAAGCGCGCGCCGTCACACATCTCTTCAATGCCATCAGCGGCCTTGGCCACCGTGAACCGGGCGTCGTCGGCGCCGCGCTGGCGACCGGGACGCTGGATGCAGGGATGATCGCCGCCGGCTTCCATGTCGATCCGGCGGCGATGGGCATCGCGATCCGCGGCAAGCAGGGTCCCGGGCAGATCTTCCTGGTGACCGATGCGATGTCGACGATCGGCGCCGACATGACGCGCTTCCTGAACGGTGGCGAGATCATGCACGAGGGCGGGCGGCTGACGCTTTCCGACGGCACGCTCGCTGGCGCTGACATCGACATGCTTCGCGCCGTCGCAGTCTTTGAGGAGATGCTGCGCTGCCTCCCGTCCGCTTCGTACATGAAAAGATTGGCCTGCCGGTGGAGGAAGCGTTTCGCATGGCGTCGGTCTATCTTGCCGAGGCCATGGTCATTGCCGCACGCAAGGGCCGGCTGGTGCCCGGAGCTGATGCGGATTTTGTCTTGCTGACGCCGAGCTTGAGTTGAAGTCAAGCATAGCTGGGCGAAAAGTATTCGATGCGAACGCTCCAGGTGTAATTTGAGTTCGGGAATTTCGTGGTTTCCGTCCTCGACAGCGGAGAAGATGCACTGTGCTGGATGGGAACTGGCAGTGCGCCTTAGCTGAATGCATTCCCCATCTCAGCAACCGTGTTTCCAGTCGTCGGTCGCTGGCGGGTCGCGGTCTTACGACGAACTGGATCGATTTTTGCCATGACGACAAGGATGCTTCCGCCATTTGAAAAGACCTGCCTTTTATGGATATCGCGAGGCAGGACTCTCGCTGAAATCGCCTTGATTGAGGGCAAGAGCATTGCCGAAATCGAGCTTTACCTGAAGCGTGCGCTTGTCTCGCTCGATGCAAAATCGATAAAGGAGGCGCTTGAGAAGGTGAACCTCTTCAAGTCCGATTGAATTGAGCATCGCTGCCCGGCGCTTGACGCGTTCAGCCGCGGCTTGAGCACGCGCATTGAGCCGGCGTTTGCCTTTGGCATGCCGCTTGCGAGCTGCAGGCCGCAAGGGAGGCTTCGCCGCGGCGGACCAGAGCATTGCATGATCCGACAATTGTCAGACCGCGCCCTTGCCGCCTTTGCTCTTCGCGGCGGGCCGAAGGGTGCCCGCGAAACGACGGGTAAGGCAAGGCAATGGAGGTCGATCGCTGTGCGATCGGGAGAAAAATGAAAAGAAGAGAGATAGAGGCGCTGCGCAGCCAAGTGAGCTGCGCGGCAGTTCTGGAACAGGCGAGCTTCGCCATCGATTTCAAGGAAAGTACACGGCGTGCGGTCAAGTTTCGCCGTGGCGCTGAGATCATCATCGTCACACATGAGGGGCGCGGATGGTTCGATCCGTTGAGCGATGCGAAAGGCGATGTGTTCGGGCTGGTCGAGCATCTCGATAATGTCGGTTTTCTCGAAGGTGCCGAAAGGGTCGCGGATCTCGTCGGTTTTGCGATCACGGAACCGGAGTGGCAGCCTCCGAGGCCGGATGGAGGATACGACCTCACTCTTTCGGAGCGTTGGCAGGCTCGCCGTCGCCCTTGGTCCGGCTCATCGACATGGCGTTACCTTGATTGTGAGCGTTGCCTGCCGCCGCCTTTGCTCCGGATGGCGATCAAAGCTGACCTTCTTCGGGAAGGCCCACATGGCAGCATGTGGGCAGCTCATACGGACGGTGCCGGACTTGTGACCGGCTGGGAAGCGCGAGGACCGCAATACAGGGGCTTCGCGTCTGGAGGAACGAAGGTCCTCTTCCGTCTGGGGTCAGATACTGCGTTGCGCCTGGCCGTCACGGAAGCCGCGATCGACGCCCTGAGTCTTGCGGCCATCGAGGGGGTGCGCGACGGCACACTCTATCTCAGCACTGGCGGCGGATGGTCGCCGGCCACGCAAACCGCGCTGCGGCAAATGGCCTCCCGGCCTGGCACCCGGTTGGTCGCTGCGACGGACGCCAATTCCCAAGGTAATATGTTTGCCGAGCGGTTGCGGGCGCTTGCGGAGGATGCCGGCTGCGACTGGTCGCGGCTTCGCCCGCCCGAGATGGACTGGAACGAGACCCTGAAGATCAGGGAGAAGGAAACCAGGGAAAGAAAGGATGGAGGCGTGCCGCATCCGCGCCGCCCGCGTCAAGGGGGTTCGCCCGGCGGATCCGGCCCTTGACCCGGACGGTCGCGATGCCGTCAGCTCGGAAGGAGTCATGAAGGACTGAAGAGGATGGCGAGGTCGAGTGGACGGCGCGGCACTTCGGTCCGAAAACGCGCAAGGAGCCGCAGGTGATCCCCTCTCCCGCAATCCGTAAGGTTTTTCAGGGCGTCGCAAGCCGCCCGCAAATGTTTCGCATGTTCGATCGCCACGCCAGCGCCCGAACCGTTGGAACGGTGATGCCGCGCCCTTCTACTCAGGCGAATGGTTGGAGATCGGCGAGACCGAACATGCTGGAGAGCGCCGTCGGCGAAACCGACTATCCCTCGCTCGCGCGCTGCGCCCAGTACGCTCACTTCACCCCAGAGTATGTGATCCGGGCGATTTGGGCCGACCTCCAGTGAGTGGTTCGGCAAAACTGACGGCTATCGCTATACCACCATGGTCCAGCGCACGGGCGCGAACTTCGAGATCGATCTCGCCGTCACGGTGACGCCGCCCGGCGCTGTCTCCCGCCTCGAACACGCACTTGACGACTGCGACGGGGAACAGGAGCGCTATCGTCACCGCCTGGATGAAGCCCGTAGGCGCCTTATCTCCTACCAGTCACGCCGGGATGGCGAATGTGCTTCGCGAGTGAATTGGCCGAAAAGCGTCGTCAGCTCAGGCAGGTTGAGACGGAGCTCGCAGCCGAGGCGCGCGAGGCAGGTGCGGGTACCATATAAGCTGCCTAATTTTGAAAGCGGTGCAGCATACGCATAGGTGCATTGCACAATAAATGTTTTTCATCTGATCAAAATATGATCATAGTGCTTATAGCTGATGCACATGGCGATCTCCTCCCAGTTCCGCCGCACCAGCTGTTCCCCTCTGGAGGTTTTTGACCTTCACACTTCATGGGCCTCGGTTTTCCGATGGCCCATTTTTTCTATCGCCGACGACTAGGCTGTCCCTATTGCGACCGAGCCTCACCTGGGGTCGGCATCGTCCAAATAGTCCTTGACGCTAATCTTGATTATATAGTGATCCGACAGGAATCGATCGTGAGCCGTCAAATCAGATGACCGCAACACGTATTGCCTAGTGTAGCGAAATTCCGGACGATCAACTGCCACGAAGGCTCTGTCGAACGGCGCTTCCTTGTATTGCGCGCTCCAATACGTCGCACTGTCGTTATTGTTGAGATCGATAAAGCCGCCATCGATGAATGCCTCGATCGCGGGCTCAGCGTTGTTGAGAATGTTGGTATCACCGATCAACACCAAGGTTGCGTCAATCTCCGCTCGGACGCTCTCAATTGCTGCGCAGAGGCTGACAGCTTCTTTCCCTCTGACCCTTCGGCTCTGGGTGATGCCGCCATAATTTGACTTCATGTGCAGCGGCACCAGGCCAAGCCTCCGTTTCTCCGGAAGTTGCTGCCAGTCACCATTTTCCGCGCGTCGCCAGACAAGAATTTCCGAGCTGAAGCTGAAAAGATGAGGCTTGCGATCCCAGAGCGCGTCCTCGGCATCTTCATGACTAACTTCCAAAGCCGTGACCTTGCCGAGGGTCAAGCGTTTTGTGTTCCACATCACAGCACACAGCTGCGATTTATCTCCAGCCTGGCGGTTGGGGACGATTTCGTATGCCCAAGGATCATCCAGATGTTCTTCCAAGAGGTAACACACCACATCCAGGTCGGCGTTCCTGCGTTCTGATCGTGCATGACTTTGTATGACCGGTTGATTTTCCCCCAACCTAACTTCCGCGTCAGTGGGAGTCAGGTAGACCTCTTGGAGCGCAATGAAATCCCTGACATCTCGATGTGATCGGCAAGAGCGAAAGCACTCTGCTTTCGTTCCGCGCGCGGCGCGCCGCTAAGATGCTCAATATTCCAGCTCGCAATCTGCAGAAATCCCATAGTCCCCTCCTGTGGTGGTTGGCTAATCTATACGCATTCTCATATTCTCGTTGTGACAGCGCCGGCAGTGAGCCGCCCAGTTGTGCCACAAGCCGAAGAAGGGTCACACGGCAGCCTGGTGGGCGATCGCCAACGGCCTCACCAAGACCCACATGTACGCGCGCGATGCGAGTTTTGGCGACGATCTCCGCCAGGCCCACGGCATCGAGTGGGCGGAAGACTTGTTCGGCCCGGCTGACGAGGACAACCGATACACGACCAACGTCGAAGCATTCCTCGGTGCGCAGCAGGAATGGATGAGCAGCAATCTTCCCAAGAAGGGCGCCATCGTCGAGGTCAATAATTGGGCCCAGCCCCAACTGCCGCCGAGGGCGGAGCGCGTCTACGGCAAGCCCGGCAAGGGTGATTGCACCGCCCTGTATCTCGACCGCGACGGCAAGGTGCAGACCGCCCATTTCCGAATGCCGGAGGTCAAGAAGGCGAAGGGCAAGGGCGATGTGACCGCGCCCGACGGCGAGGATGGAAGCGAGGCTACTGACGTTGCAGCAAAGACCCGGCCGGACGTGACCCGAAGCGGCATCGACATGATCGGAGATTTCCGCACGGGCGCGCTGCACGAGGCGTTGGCACGGGCGCCGATCGAGGACGACACCCTCATGGCCATGCTGGTGCTGGCCTTTGCCGGGCAGAACGTCTCGGTCGACTCCGGCTCCGAAGTCTCCGGGCATCTCTATGGCTCCAGGCGTTTCGCCCGGCACGCCGTCCGGCTGATCGGTGAAAGCGGCAAGCTGGAGTTCGACATGGATACACTTCGTGTCGTGGCCAGATTGACCCTGATCGATGCCCTGTCGGCCCGCACCAATCGTACGGATAGCGGCCTCGTTGTCCGGATTGCCGGCGATGCCGTCGGCGCCGACGCCCATCTTCCGAACATGGGTACGGAGGAGTTCCTCGCGTGCCTCTCCCGCCCGGCGCTGGAAGCGTCCTGCGGCGGCACGAGCGTCCTTCCCCGGCCGCGGGTCAGGGACACGCGCGCCGCTCTGGTCGAGCACTTCAAGGAAAAGGGCGCTTCGTGCATCCGTCTGCCCTCTTCGCACCCGATGATGCGAAGATGGCCGAGTGGCTGGCCAAGAACATCGAGCTTGGCAGCGAGGACGACGATGCGCCCGCCGACGGGGCGACGGACGGCGTTGAGGACGGCGCCGATGGTGAGCCTGATCCGTCGATCGAGGACGATGCGGTTGCCAAACCGCATGTGACGGCCGCCGAGGACGACGGCAATGCGGCGGACACCGAGCTCGAAGACCTCGACGAGACTGACGATGATGCCAGCGCCGATGATCCCGATACCGCTTACGGAAACGCGGCCGAGTAACCCTCCACAAAAATCCCGATGCCGTGCTTGACGAGGTGACCGCCGACGAAGTGGCGGCCGATCACGTCGAAGGGAGGGCCGCGGTATGACCACGCCCACTCTCCAAGCTGTTGAAGGTACCACCCTTGACGCTTCAGGGGTGGAGTTCGGGCGCAGCGCCGATGATCTATCCGTCGCACGCGTCGGCGATCTTGTCTTCGCCATGGTTCCGGCTCGTGACGGTCGGCATTTTCTCGCCAGCGCCTGGCGCATTCGGCGCCCTCTCACTGAGCTCAGGCGGCACGACTTCTATTCACACTACGGCGTCATCAAGGACGAGGCAGCATTCCAGGTCCGGATGGTCGAACAGGCCGAGCACAGCCGTGAAATGCGGGCGCTCGACCGGCAGACCGCCCGGATGAACTGCTCCACGCCATGGGGACCGTCGCAGGGTGCCACCGTCTACGCGGAAGGCATCGTCTCCCACACAACGGCAGGACATGGCGGGTTCAAGTTGTCCAGCGAACGCAATGTTAAAATCCATCCGACGCTTCGTTGCGCCGGCGGCTGGTACGAGGAAGATGCCGCGTGGGCCGCCCTTCCCCTCGCCTACCCGAGCCTCTTTTCCGCATACGAGCGCAAGTGCGCCGATCGGACGATCCGGGATATTTGGCCCGATGCCTGGGAAGCCATTTTCGGCCGTCCTCTTGCGCCTGGCGAATCCCATGAAAAGGATCGCCGCGCTTTTGAGCGGGCGCATGCCGGCGACTGGATCGTCATCTCCGCGCTGCGCTCTCACCACCATCCCGGGGTGACCGAAGTCATCACCACGATTGGCGGCGTTGCGTGCCGCCCATGCGGAAGAGCGTCGCTTTCTCGTGCCAAGCGACGAGTACGAGATTGGTCAATTCGGCTTCGTCATAGATACGGCGCGCCACTCTGCCCACGACGGACCGTCGTCGTTCAGCGGTAGGCCGCCGCGGAGGGCCAGCGCATGAACCCGGTCAGTCCCTACGTTCCTCTGTCTCGCATGGAGGCGGCGCGGCGACAGACGCGCCGCCATCTCGATCTCATTCACCGGCAGATCACGGGCCGGGCGGAACGCATAGCGATCACCGGGAAGGCGAAAGCCCGCTCGACCGCCGGGGCGGGTCACGCTGGACGCGCTCCGACGAGCTGTTGTATCAGGATCATGTCGAGCGGCTTGCATTCGAGCTGCGAACGGAAATCGCTGCCCTGGCTCGGAAACTGCAACGTCAGGAGCGGGCGATCACCACCGTGCGTCGAGCGCTCGACGATGATGGTTGCAATGAGGCGGCGTGAGCCCGATCGGGGAAACCTTCGTAGCCGGGCTGATACGCAGGAAGAGGCGATGCGAGCAGTCGGTCGCAAGGGGGGTCTCGCTTTCACGTTCGGGGTCGTAGCCCTGCCCCCTACCGGTCTGTCCTTCGTTTTCGCTGCGGTCTGAACCGGCGGCCAGTCGTTTCAAGGCCGCTGGCGCGCCGCGGAGCGGCCGGTGCAGCCTCCCTCGCAAAACGGGTTCGCGTCCTTCGCATGGCTCTACCCCGCTTGTCCGCAAACCCGTCTCGCTCGTCCGGCCGTCCCGGACCTATGAAAGCGCCCGTCCTCAGCCGGTTCCTGTCGACCGCATCGAAGGGCAGACCGGCAGGGGCCGGAGCCGCTTCGAAGGAAACCACGAAAGGAAGATCCCATGGCCAAGCCCGCAACCAATCGACCCTCCGCCCGTGTCGTGCCACTCCGAAAGGGCGCTACCCTCGAAATGGTCAGGCTCACTTGCCCGGACACCGCACAGGCAATGTTGATCGCCGAGAGCTTCGGAACCGCGGTGGTCGACAGCGACGGCATCCGTGACCTCCACGAGCGCCTGATCATCGAAACCGCCGACAGCCTCTCGGAAGGTCTCGGCGAGAAGGCGATGCAGATCCATCTCCAGCGCATCGTCGGGGCATATGTCGGTTCGGCGCACGGAGCCGGCCAGTTCTACAGCCGAGCAGTCTCCGAAGCACGAGACGCCACCGCCAAATCGGCAAACGACGCCCGCGACGAGGACCTCGATGGCCCGGTCGGTTTTGACAGCGCCGCCCAGCGCAAGCGCGAATTCGCCGCCGACATGGGCATACAGTCCCACGCGCTGCGGATGGCCGCGGAGGGCGCCGTCGCAGCTTATCGGCAGGTCATCGGCGAAGCTTGGAAGCCATTCGACCGCCCCGTCGACAATCCTGGCCAGTCGCTCGACCGCAAGGCGGCCAAGGCGCAGATGGCGGCTCTCGGTTGAGCCGCTTCGGGCGGAGGTTCGGTTCCGCCATTTCCCTCTCTAATCCTGCGGCCGGTTCCTTTGGGACCGGCTTTTTTCCATGTCACGCGAGGGACGAGAAAGGAAGAAGCAAGGACCCTGCCCGCCACGCCCCGTCCCGGTCGGCGGTCCTGCAGGAGCCGGCGGTCTGCAGCAACGGCTTCGCCGTCCTTCTCTCCGTTCCGGCCGTTCCGGTGCGGCAAGCCGCCTGATGGCTCCTGCCTTCGGACCTCCGCGACGGGGCCGCGATGGTCGCGGCCTCCGGACAAGGAGAATATGGACATGAGCAGGAAAGCTGAAGGCGAACGGGCCGACGTCTACGCACGGATCACGGACCGGATCGTCGCCGATCTGGAGAAGGGCGTAAAACCCTGGATGAAACCCTGGCACGCGGCCAACACCAATGGCAGGATTACGCGGCCGCTACGCCACAACGGCCAGCCCTATTCGGGCATGAACATTCTCTTGTTATGGTCGGAGGGAGCGGCGCGCGGCTTCACCTCACCCATGTGGATGACGTTCAAGCAGGCGCTCGAACTGGGAGCGGCGGTGCGCAAGGGTGAGACCGGTGCGACGGTCGTCTTCGCCAGCCGCTTCACCAAGTCCGAGGCGGACGGCAATGGCGGCGAAGTCGACCGGGAAATCCCGTTTCTGAAGGCATACACGGTCTTCAACGTCGAGCAGATCGACGGCCTGCCCGAACACTATAATCATCGACCGGCTCCGACTCTCGATCCGGTACAGCGCATCGAGCATGCCGATCATTTTTTCCGGAACACCGGCGCGGTCGTTCGGCATGGCGGCTCCCAGGCTTACTACTCGCCTGTCACGGATCACATCCAGATGCCGCCGTTCGAGACGTTCCGCGACGCCGCGTCTTACGTGGCAACGCTGAGTCACGAAAGTTGCCATTGGACGGCGCGCCTCGATCGCGTTGGACGCGACCTCAGCCAATATGCCAAAGACAAAAGCGCGCGCGCCCGCGAGGAACTGATCGCCGAACTTGGAAGCTGCTTCCTATGCGCCGATCTCGGGATCGCGCCGGAGCTGGAACCACGGCCGGACCATGCAGCTTACCTCGGCTCGTGGCTGAAGATTCTATCCGACGACAGGCGGGCTATCTTTCAGGCCGCGGCCCATGCCCAGCGTGCAGTCAGCTTCCTGCACGGTCGCCAGCCCGTTCAGGCCGACGAGAGAGCGGTGCTGCGTAGGAGACATTAAGGTCGGTCGTTGTTACCCGCAACGGCCGACATTTCTTTCGGCTCTCTCTCCGCGAAAGGATGCTGATCGGACGTGAGGTCCAGCTTCCCCCAGATCGATGGCTTCGGGTTGGTCGGTTTGAGCTTTCGGGACTGCTTGATTTCGACGATAAACGGCTTTGTCTGCTGACGCATAAATCCTCCAGGCGACGAATCGCTAGCTCACGATATCGCGTTGATAGGTGGAAGCAACTGCCCGGCCGGCCGGGTCCGTCGCGTCCAAAGTCGATGCTGTGACTTAGCGACAGGGCGACGGGTTCGCCGCTGCAAAGTTCCGCGCGGCAACGCGGGCCGAGGGCCGCCATCTCGTGGTTCCTACCACCGCTGTCAGGCCACGTCCTCAGCGGGCTCGATGAGGCATGTCTGATCGGAGACCGGCTTCGCCTCGATCGTTTCCCGCAACGGCCGTCCGCAACTTTCTTCCCCTGCGAACTGCGTTCGCATTCCCCGCGGTTCAAGAAAGCCGCTTCCGGCCGCCCTCCATTTCATTACGGCCCTACGGGGGCGGTCCGATCGTCCCCGATCCTTGCGACAGCCATCGAGGCCGCGAAGGGCGCGGCCCGAGACAACCGAAAGGAACTTGGACATGGCTACCATCGGCACCTTCACCTCCACCGAGAGCGGCTTCACCGGCTCGATCCGCACCATCGCCCTCAACGTCAAGGCTCGCATCGTCCGCATCGAGAACCCCTCCGACAAGGGCCCGCACTTCCGTATCTACGCCGGCAACGCCGAGATGGGTGCCGCCTGGCAGAAGACCTCGGATCAGACGGGTCGCGATTACCTCTCGCTCAAGCTCGACGACCCGAGCTTCCCCGCTCCGATCTACGCCACGCTCGCCGAGGTGGAAGGCGAGGACGGCTACCAGCTGATCTGGTCCCGCCCTAACCGGGACTAAGATCCAGGCAATCGGCCCCGCCGCACAGGCGGGGCCGAACTGCCGTTCTCATGAAGCCGAAGACGGGCATCGAACCCTCCCTCGGCTTTCGGGTGCCATACGGAGAGGTGGGGTCTGCTCATAGCGAGCCAATCGTGCCGTGGAGCCAGGCCAGCCTCAAGGGCCTCGCCGCTGGCGGTCACGCCGGCGGGCGTCATCTTTCACAAACATCAAGGAGATGACGACAATGACTATCGAACAGCAAATCAGTGAAACGCGTGCCGAGCTAAACGCCTGCGTCGAGCCCGCCGAGCGTCGTCAGCTCGAAGCCAAACTCGAAATCGCCCAAGCCGAGCTGATCGTGGCGTTGGCCGTACAGGACGGCTCCATCGACGCCGAGCCGCCCTTCTGAGGGCGGCATATCACCAGCGCTGGAGGAACGCTTGCATCCCGTGGCGGAGAGGAGCGTTCCGCTGCCACTCACCTTTCGACCTCCTGTCATCGACCATCGGGGATGTTGCATCCCGTACCTCGGGCGACAACCTGCCGGCGCCAGAATTTTCCCGGCCGCATTGCGGCTCCTCGCGCGCCAAAATTCAGGCGCCGGTGCGCTCTTCCTTTCCGGTCTGCCGACTATCCCGCGATATCAGCCTTTCCAAAGGAGAAATCATCATGCAACAGCTCGCCATCAAGGTCCCGTTCTTCATCGAGATCGAGGCGTCGTTCGAGACCGACTGGAACCGGCGCGAATGACGTGCAACTTCGAGCCGCTTCGGCGGCCCCGGCTTCGGCCATCTGAGACACTGAAGGCAATCCGGATCAGCTTTGCAAACACCGGAAAGCTGTCTTTGGCCGATAGCCGCGAGCACGCTTCTGTTTCACCAGATCGAGGAACAATCGCACCGCCTCCTCCTCGCGTTCGAAAACATGCTGTTTCTCCTGCCCGCGTTTACCGATCCGTCCCCATCGCCGGATCAGGCACACCTCTCCGAACATTGTCTGCGCGATCTCTATGGCGTAATAGCGCGCCATGTTCTTCGCCGGATCCGCTCGTTCGATATAGAGGTGGTAACGTTGCGTAGTCATGCTCGCATCATCGTCAAGCGCAATGGACACGTCCAACGACATAAGTGAATCGAACAATTGCGACCGATTCATTTCAGTGAAGAATGGTGCTTGGGCCAGGCGCCGATGGCGCACGGCTCCAGTCGCGGTGCGACCGGAGCCCTCAAGCGGTCTCCGCCGATCCCGGTTGCGATCCTCTCGTGGCAAGAAGGCTGCCCGCGCCCGAAATCGTCGTTGGGAGATTGCCGGAACGTCGATGGCCAGCAGAGCTGGCAAGCGGTCGCGTCCTTTAGGGACGCGGTTCTATCTCTGCCATTTTGCACCCGCCGGTCCGGCGTCAAGGACACCTTTCGTCAGAAAACGAAAAGGAGATCTGATGACCACGCATGAACTCAATCCTATGGATGGAGAAGTCTCGAAGCCGCCGCCTCAACGGTCGGAAAATCTGTGTCGAAACTTCGATGCGGAAGTCCACCTTCCCACTGATATCTCACCTGAGTTTCTGTCCGCGGCGTTGCTCTGGGCGATCCAGAACAAGGTGGATTTCGGTTTGTTCCATGAAGCTGACCGGATCATCATCTTTCCCCAAACCCCTATCCCTCTCCCGTGGGGACAAATTGACGACTGGGCGTCACATGCCATCGCACCATCCGTGCCGCGCGCCATCCCACGATCGGGCGAGATGCTCGTCGATCAAAATCTGGCCGAGTGAATTGCCCGCACGAGATACGGTCCGTAGTTTCCGTCCATATTTGTCCTCGTCACGGAACCCGGCCGACAGCGAGAATTTTCCAGCGTTGAGCAGCATCAGCAGGCGGGATTTTGCCGCCTCGCCCTTGATCCGTTCAGCCTCGCACCGCGGTGGGCTGAGTTCAGGCGTGTCGATATCGGCAATACGCATCTGGTGCCCATCAAACCAGAACGTATCGCCGTCGACGACGCAGTTCGTCCGGCGGCTGTGCCGCAGAACAGGAACGAGGCTGATAGCGTATCGTTGGAAGGCGCTTTGGCGAAGACGGCGATGTTGTCGAGGTGACCGTTGCGATCGAGGAACAACCAGCCGGCGACGCCGATCACCGCGATCCAGACGGTCGCGGTCGGTATGCCTCTGTCGCGACCCATACGATGACGATGTGACATCGACTGCGGCGCATTGACGTCGGCGCGGTGGTTCCCGACCTTACGGTTCTTCCTGAATGGCGTTATGTTGTTCTTCGCCAATCTATTCCCCCTCTATGCCGATAGACGATACACCCGATGTGGTTTCATCGGTCTTTGCCGGATCTATCGGATTCGAACTTTTCTTCTCGCCGCTACTCAGTGAACGAAACCGGTTCTCGCCGACGCATGCCTTCATATCGTCCCGCCGAAACCAGATGGCGCGACCACATCGAAGAGGCGCATTACCTGCCGTGAAGACGATCTGCTCATCGGCCCGCATGCGTAAGACCTCATGCGGCTGGATCAGCGGCCTCGCGGCCAGTTGCTTCGAGCGCGTCCGTGACGATCCCTTCGACTGGAAGCTGCGGCTGACCTGATCGATCTCCACGGTCGTCGTGCCGCACCGCTTCGAAATGTAGTCCGCTGTTTCCGGATCATTGATCGCGGCAAAGGAAATCCAGCTCGCACTCTCGAACCATTTGCTCGCCGCGTCGCGTCCGCCATAGGTTTCACGCATCTGCCCGATCGACTGATAGATCATGGTGAGCGTGATGCCATATTTGCGGCCGGCGTCACGCGCGGTTTCCAGAATCCGCATGTATCCAAGGCGGGCCACCTCGTCCAAAAGGAAAAGCGCTCGCCCTTTCATTTGTCCGTCGCGATTGTAGATGGCGTTCAGGAACGATCCGATGATGACGCGCGCCAGGCCCGAATGCGTCTCCAGCGTCTTCAGGTCGATGTTGATGAACACGTCAATATCGCCCCTTGCGAGTTCGTCGGTTGAGAAGCTCGAGCCGGAGACGAGAGCCGCATAGTGCGAATAGGAGAGCCAGTGGGTTTCTTTCACGGCATTGGCGTAGACGCCACTGAAGGTTTCGGGCGTCATGTTGACGAAGGACGCGACATTTTCCTTCACGAAATCGGATTTCGAATTGCCGTGAATGCTCTGAAGCCGCTCGCGCAGTTTCGGCTCCGGCTCGGCGAGATTCTTGCGAACCTGCCGCAGCGTCTGATGCTCTTTCTTCGTATGACCGGAAAGGCAGACATCGGCGATCAGGGCGGTGAGAAGCTGCAGAGCAGATGCGCGAAAAAAATCGTCACGCACGCCGCGTGCGCCGCCGCTATCGCTCATGATCCACGAGGCGACGGCAGCGATATCTTCTTCTTTCGTGCCGCCATGTAGGCCGATCCAGTCGAGGGCATTGAAGCCCGTGTCGCGAGTTCTGGGATCGAGGACACGGACGTCGCGTCCTGCGTCTGAGCGGTGCTCGATCACCATGGGCGCGACTTCGTTTGACGGATCCAGCACCACCAATGTTCCGCCCCATTTGAGCGCGGTCGGGATCGTTACCGAGGTCGTCTTGAAACCACCCGAACCGGCAAAGACGATGCCGTGCGACGATCCGAACGAGCCGTCGAAGCAGAGAAGCGGCGACTTGCCGCCGGCGCCCCACGTCTCCGCGCTGTCCGCCCGGAACGACTGCGCCGCCGTGCTGGCCTTATCTACACGGTAGCGCTCGCCGATGACGATGCCGCCGGCATCCGGAAAGAGCTTTCCGGCCTCCGTCGATTTCATCCACTCGGCTTCGCCATGCAGCGCGCGCCTGCCGCGAATGCGGCGCGGCTCTGATCGCGCGAACGCCGCATTGCCGACAAGCGCGACGCGAAGTGCAAAGCCGGCCGACATCAGCGCTGCCCCGGCGCCGATCATCGTTGCCGGGTCCGCGTAGGAGAGCGCCGATTGAGCCGCGGGAAGCTGGCCCGCCAGTGAAGCAAGTCGCACGGTCTCGCGCAGTGCGGCGATCAGGACAGTCGCGCCGCTGCCGGCGACAACGCCCCATCCGGCGGGCTTGATATTCACTGAGCCGGCGCTCGCGAGCAGAACGATGATACCGATGGCGGCTGCCACAATATAGGGCAAGGCGATCCCGGCCCGACGGAGCATCAGCCGAGCTGCCTCAGTTTTCCCAAACCCGGATAGCCAATGTTCGATCCCCGTCACGCCGATCGTGACAAGGATCATAAGCACGATGGGCGCCGTGACGAGCGCGATCTTATTCGCCGTCATTGCCGAAGGCCTCCGCTCCGATCGCGGCGAGCCGGGATCGCTCGCCCTCGTCGCCCTCGATGCGCCATGCAATTTCGATCAGCGCCCCGAGGAGGAGCGCTCGTTTTTCGTATCGCAGGCCCGCCTTGACGATCAGGCCGCCGAGTTCGATCTTCTCCCGTGTATCCTTCTTGCGGGCGTCGGATGTCATCGTCCTGCCCATTCGCTCAAGCCTCGCGATCGCCGCCCGCAGCCGCGCCAGACGTGACCGGCGTGGTTTGTGCGCTTTCGCGACTATCTCCGTTGGCTTTTTTCCCTCCGGTCGAAACGCCCTTGCCTCCGCGAAACCGTTTCGCCAGTTCCTCGAACGCCGCCTGAAGCTCCCCTTCGTCGATCTCGATTTGCCCGAGGCCAGCCTTCAGCGCGATCCGGCCGATGCGCTCGGCCTCACGTGTTTCCGCTTGTCGCAGCTGGTCCTGAAGCCTGGCAATCTCTTCGCGGATTTTCGAGGATGGTTTCTTCATGTCCGATTGTCTCCTGGCTGAGAAAGCTTGTCTTTCGAAGCCAGTTTTTCGGGCCGGAGCGCGGAACGCATTACTGTGAATCCTACAATCGCCAAACGGCGATGCTTTGGTGAATGATCCCGGCCGTTCCGAAGGAGCGGCTTCCAAGGGCGCAATTATACGTCGCTGACGCGACGCCCTTGCTGAGGCCCGGTCCGGTCTCCCGTTTCCGACGAACATATTGATTACGTTCGCAACCGGGAAAGAACTCCGCCGTGGCCGTCCCTCACTTCTCCGTCAGCGTCGTCGCCCGCGGTTCCGGCCGCAGCGCAGTGCTGTCTGCGGCCTATCGCCATTGCGCGAAAATGGACTACGAGCGTGAAGCCCGGACGATCGACTACACTCGCAAGCAGGGGCTGCTGCACGAAGAGTTCGTTATCCCGGCAGATGCTCCGCAATGGCTGCGCGCCATGATCTCGGACCGGTCGGTGTCCGGAGCCTCTGAAGGGTTCTGGAACAAAGTCGAGGCGTTCGAGAAGCGATCGGACGCGCAGCTCGCCAAGGATGTGACGATCGCCCTTCCTATCGAGCTTTCTGCCGAGCAGAACATCGCTCTTGTCCGGGACTTCGTGGAACGGCACATCACCGCAAAGGGCATGGTCGCGGATTGGGTCTATCACGATGCCCCCGGCAATCCGCATGTGCATCTGATGACCACGCTGAGACCGCTGACCGAGGAAGGGTTCGGCACAAAGAAGGTCGCGGTGCTCGGCCCGGACGGCAATCCGATGCGAAACGATTCCGGTAAGATCGTCTACGAACTCTGGGCCGGAAGCGCCCACGACTTCAACGCGTTTCGCGACGGCTGGTTCGCCTACCAGAACAGGCACCTAGCCCTTGCCGGTCTCGACATCCGCGTCGACGGGCGGTCATTCGAAAAGCAGGACATAGAACTAACCCCGACCATCCATCTTGGTGTCGGCGCCAAAGCGATCGACCGAAAGGCGGAGCAAACCAAGTCAAAGGCATCGGCATGGTCGCCAAAGCTCGAACGGCTCGAACTTCAGGAGGATCGCCGCGCTGAAAATGCCCGCCGCCTCCAGCGCCGCCCGGAAATCGTCCTCGATCTCATCACGCGGGAAAAGAGCGTCTTCGATGAACGCGGCGTCGCGAAGATCCTGTACCGCTATATCGATGATGCAGGACTGTTCCAAAGCCTGATGGTCCGGATCCTGCAGAGCCCGGAAACGCTCCGCCTCGATCGGGAGAGGATAGAGTTCGGGACAGGTATCCGGGCTCCGGCCAAATACACAACGCGGGCGCTGATCCGGCTCGAAGCCCAGATGTCCAACCGGGCAATATGGCTCGCGGCCCCGACTTCGCACGGCGTCAAGGAGAGCGTGCTCGAGGCCACCTTCGCGCACCATTCCCGCCTGTCGGAAGAGCAGCGATCGGCGATCGCGCATGTCGCCGCAGGCGAGCGGATCGCTGCCGTCATCGGTCGCGCCGGAGCCGGTAAGACAACGATGATGAAGGCCGCGCGCGAAGCGTGGGAAGCAGCCGGTTATCGTGTGGTGGGTGGCGCTCTGGCGGGAAAGGCGGCCGAGGGCCTGGAGAAGGAGGCGGGCATCCAATCCCGCACGTTGTCGTCCTGGGAGCTGCGATGGAACGAGGGCCGTAACCAGCTCGACGATAAGACTGTCTTCGTTCTTGACGAGGCCGGCATGGTATCGTCACGGCAGATGGCGCTGTTCGTCGAAGCGGTGACCAAGGCCGGCGCCAAGCTCGTTCTCGTCGGCGATCCGGAACAATTGCAGCCGATCGAAGCGGGTGCGGCCTTCCGCGCCATCGCCAATCGGATTGGCTATGCCGAACTCGAAACCATCTACCGCCAGCGCGAACAATGGATGCGTGACGCATCGCTCGATCTTGCCCGCGGCAATGTCGCTAAAGCGGTCGATGCCTATCGCGCTAATGGTGGACTGCTCGGGTCTGAGCTCAAGGCGCAGGCCGTCGACAATCTGATCGCCGACTGGAACCGCGACTACGATCCGGCGAAGACGACGTTGATCCTTGCGCATCTGCGCCGCGATGTCCGGATGCTCAACGAGTTGGCTCGAGTCAAACTCGTCGAACGCGGGATCGTCGCTGAGGGATTTGTATTCAGGACCGACGATGGTAACCGCAGGTTCGCCGCCGGCGACCAGATCGTCTTCCTGAAGAATGAGGGCTCGCTCGGCGTCAAGAACGGCATGATCGGCAAGGTGGTCGAAGCAGCACCGAACCGCATTGTTGCCGAGGTCGGTGAGGGCGAACATCGTCGCCAGGTCACCGTCGAACAGCGTTTCTACAACAATGTCGATCACGGCTACGCCACCACGATCCATAAAAGCCAGGGCGCAACGGTCGACCGTGTCAAAGTGCTGGCCTCGCTGTCGCTCGACCGCCATCTCACCTATGTCGCCATGACTCGCCATCGTGAGGACCTCGCGGTCTATTACGGCCGTCGATCCATCGCCAAAGCCGGCGGGTTGATCCCGATCCTGTCGCGCACAAACGCCAAGGAAACGACACTCGATTACGGGAAGGGTTCGCTCTACCGCCAGGCGCTGCAATTCGCCGAAGCGCGCGGTATGCATCTGATGAATGTCGCCCGTACGATCGCCCGCGATCGTCTCGACTGGACCGTTCGGCAGAAACAGAAGCTTGCCGATCTTGGCGCCCGCCTCGTGGCGATCGGCACAATGTTCGGCCTCGTTGATCGTATCACGAAATCGCCCCTCCCGAACGCCATTAAGGAGTCGAAGCCCATGGTATCAGGCATTTCCACCTTCCCGAAATCCATCGAGCAGGGCGTCGAGGAAAAACTCGCGGCGGATCCTGGTCTCAAGAAGCAGTGGGAGGATGTTTCGACCCGCTTCCACCTGGTCTACGTCCAGCCGGAAGCAGCCTTCAAGACGGTCAATGTCGACGCGATGCTGAAGGACCAAAACATCGCCAAAGCCACGCTGGTGAAGATCGCGGGTGAACCGGATAGTTTCGGTGCGCTGAAGGGCAAGACGGGCGTGTTTGCAAGCCGGTCCGACAAGCAAGATCGCGAACGCGCAATTGTGAACGTGCCGGCCCTGGCCCGCAATCTCGAACGGTATCTTCGCCAGCGGGCGGAGGCCGAACGCAAGCACGAAGTGGAGGAGCGAGGGGTTCGCCTGAAGATCTGGGTCGACATCCCCGCCCTGTCTCCTGCCGCCAGGCAAACGCTCGAGCGGGTTCGTGACGCCATCGACCGGAACGACCTTCCCGCCGGTCTCGAATATGCCCTTGCCGACAAGATGGTGAAGGCGGAATTGGAGGGGTTCGCGAAGGCTGTCTCAAAGCGGTTCGGCGAACGCACCTTCCTCGGCATCGCGTCGAAGGATGCGAGCGGAGAGACCTTCAAGTCCGTTACGGCCGGGATGAATCCTATTCAGAAGGCGGAGGTGCAAACCGCCTGGAACTCGATGCGGACCATCCAGCAGCTCTCCGCTCACGAGAGAACGACCGAGGCGCTGAAACAGGCCGAGACCTTGCGGCAAACGAAGAGCCAGGGGCTCTCCCTGAAATGATCCCCACAACCATGAGCCCGCGCGAGACACAATCACGAATTCGGCCTGTCGTGACAATATTATTGGCCGGGGCACTGCTCGCGCTTGCCTTGTTCATCGGAGGCGCCGCCGGCGGGTTGCGCATCAATATGACGTCAAGCGAACCGCTCGGCCTCTGGCGCGTCTTGGCGGTCGATCGGCCCCCCGCCGTCGGCGATGTCGTCTTCATCTGCCCGCCGGAAAACGACGTGATACGCGAGGCCCGGAAGCGCGGCTACCTGCGCTCCGGTTTGTGCCCGGGTGGCGTTGCGCCGCTGATCAAGACGGTGATCGCCGCCGCGGGGCAGCATGTAGCAATCGGTGCCAGCGTAAGCGTGGACGGGCGGGTGGTTCCTTCTTCCGGTCTCGCCCAGCGAGATGAAAAGGGTCGTTCGCTGTCACCGTTTCAGAGCGGCGTCGTACCGCAGGGACAGGTCGTCCTGCATTCCTCGTTCGCCGGCTCCTATGACTCCCGATACTTTGGTCCACTGCCCGTGTCCGGCATGCTTGGTCTGGCGCAGGAGGTGCTGACCTATGCGCCGTGATCATGTTCGTACCGCAGCGCTGACCAGCGTCGCTGTCGCCGTAGGTTGGATCCCCTGGAGCGGCCAGGTCGTTCTTCTCCCAGTCGCTTTGGCCTTTCCCGTCATATGGGCTCTCGTGCCGAACAGGGCGGCGGCGGGGCTGGTCTCTGCAGGATATTTCCTGGCGGCCTCGCGCGGGCTGCCGCAGGGGGTCGCCACCTTTTATTCATCGGATCTCTGGCCGGGATTGCTGCTTTGGTTCGTGGCGTCGATCAGCTTCTTCGGCGTTCACGCGGTGCTCTGGACATCGACTAGCGCAAAGAGACCACATCGTTATCTGGCTTCTGCGATCCTGATGGCGCTGCCTCCCTTTGGCATCACCGGGTGGGCGCATCCGATCACGACCGCGGGCGTCCTTTTTCCCGGATGGGGATGGTGGGGGCTGGCCGCCACGACAGCCGGCCTGATCGGCCTCGTAACCCGAATCTGGCCAGCTGTCGCGATCGCCTTGGCAGGCGCTTGGGCTTGGTCCGCCGCAACCTGGACCGATCCAAAATTACCTGACTCATGGCGCGGCGTCGATTTGGAAATGGGTGCTTCGCTCGGACGTGAAGCCGATCTTCCACGACAGCGTGACCTAATCGCAACGGTGCACAGTGCGGCTAACGATGGCGCCGGCTTCGTCGTCCTCCCGGAAAGTGCGTTGGGCTTCTGGACGCCCACCGTCGAGCGGCTATGGACCAAGGCTCTGGACGGCCGCTCTCTGACGGTGATCGCCGGCGCTTCCGTTGTCGACGCCGATGGCTACGACAATGTTCTTGTTGGGATGTCCGCCGGCGGCGGCCGCGTCCTATATCGTGAGCGAATGCCTGTTCCCGGCTCTATGTGGCGGCCGTGGTGGGGCGATAGCGAAGGCGCCCGGGCGGACTTCTTTGCAAATCCGGTTGTCATCCTCGACGGTCGAAAGCTCGCTCCCCTGATCTGCTACGAACAGCTCATTGCTTGGCCCGTCCTGCAATCCATGTTGTACGATCCCGACGTCATCGTCGCTGTCGGTAATGGCTGGTGGACCGCAAATACTTCGATCGTCGCCATCCAGCGCGCCAGCGCCGAGGCCTGGGCGCGTCTCTTCGCGAAACCGCTCGTCATTTCATTCAACACCTGACTCTGGAGCCATCAATGCTCGACGCCGCGATGATTCAAAAATGCGCCGATCCCTCACTCACGCCTGCCATTGTCGAGCAATTCGTCCAGGCGGCCGGCTCATCTGATCCACTAGCTGTTACTGTCAAAACCGGCGAACGGCTGATCCTTGTGCCAAAGGCAAAAACGCCGGACGAGGCGATGGGCCTTATCCGCCAATATGTCGGCCGGGCCGTGGTTCGCGTCGGGATCACGCAGTTCCCGGCCGGCGTCGGCATCAAGGATGTTTCTGAGATCAAGCCTGATCTCGTTGATGCTTGTAAGAATCTGCGCCTGGGCACGAAGATGTTCGCTAAGGCTCTCCGCATCGTCACCAAATGGTACGGCAATCCCACCAGCAAAGATGTCTTTCCGCAGATATTCAAGGATGCCGTCTATGCATGGAAGACCGGCGAATTCGAGGGTGCCAGCGTGTTTCATGTGGAGGATCCTGGAGCATCTGTGAAAATGATTGTCCCACCAGTGGTCGAAGAAGATCCCGACACCGATAACGAGCCAGCCACTTCGAACCCTAAAGACGTAGAAGAGGGCAGCGACGTTGGAGCAGCCGAGATGCGAATCGATCTATCCCGGATTGGCACAAAATGAGGCTTTGCAAAGCGGCTAGGCTTCCGGAAGCGAATAGCGTGTTAGAACAGCGTTATCTTCTTCGATGGTCACTTCTATCACCTCGTTGAGGAGATCTTGCGCCCCTGCCAGCTCCTGCAGAATGAGATCAAACAGCTCCCGTTGCAGGGCAGGTAAGACCTGCGGCACGATAATCACGAGGCCCGCGTGCAGCTCTTCTTTGGCGTAAAGTTTCCGGAAGTCGCGAGCGTTGTTCGTCACGAAGGTGAAATCCTCCTCGACGATCCGAGGCATCAGGTCCCAATCGGTCTCGCCGCTTAACCCCAACCAGTTAACATGAAAACAATCGTGGCCGTGATCTTGAGCCACGGCCACGAGCGATGTGTGCAGGCATTCATCAATGAGGAATTTCAAGAGGGCGTATCTAATGACTTTGGAACGCGCTCATTCCCAAGCCGCAGACGCTTTTCGGACTTCACCTTCAAGCCTAGATCCGAAAGTTTGCGCGGCCGTCCCCGAGCGGGATGTGCCGCTGTCCAGATGTCAGCAAGCTCCACCATTCGTCCGGTCAGCGAAGGATAGCCTTCGACAATTTCCTCTGTGTTCCCGCCTTGGGCTTTCATCGCGGCAATCATCCGTACTGGAACACGCGTCCCTTTGAAGACCGGTTCGCCGCCAAGGACGCCTTTCACGCTTTGAATGATTTTCTCAGCTTCCCTAAGTGCTTCGGCGCGCGCGGCCAATTGCTCCCTTGCCCGCGCGACGTCGACAATTAGATAGTCGTCTGCCCTTACGGTGTTGGCATCGGGGTGCTGGTCGATGGTATCGAATAGACGTTTGCGGCGCTCGGCAGACAAGATCGATCCGACGCCATACCAGAGCTTCAAGCGAAGTAGATCCTCATCGGTAAGTGCTCGGCCCTCGCTGGTGGACGGGCGAGTGGCGATGATCCGCTTGTCGATCGCATTGTGCACCGATTTTACAGCGATCTCACTGACAGCTGCGGCCTCGGCAGGCGTGTAGGCGCGTGAGGTAGTGGCCATAATCATTCTCCTTGAGAAGAATATATAAGGCAACTGACGGTCACCGTAAAGCTTTGATGTTCACTAGACCTATTCGACTTCGCGCCAAGAGGGAGCCTATCAGCCTGATTTCGTCACAAGCTCGGCGGGGTCCACACCCAGCGCCGCGGCGATCTGGCCGAGCACGGTGACACTGGCCGAAACATCGGCGCGTTCGATCGCTCCGATATAGCGCGAGCTCAGGCCCGAGCGGTCGGCCAGTTCTTCCTGCGTCAGTTGCTTGCCATGACGTATCCGACGCAGATTGATCGCCATGACCTCCTTGAGATCCATGGCGTGAGCGGAACCTGAATGGGAATGATCGTTCTAGGAACGATAGTTCCGATTCCGCGCGCCATGTGATATTGCTCGTCGAGTCGATCATCCACTCCCTCCGGATATAGGGTGTATGATCTGCAAGACAGGCCGTGCACTTGTGGCCTAAACCACATTATGCGGACGAAGGCGTTGTTTCGGGCGGTGAGAAAATGAAGATGGGGAGAAGCGGATGAACGAGGTGAGCTCATTCGAAGCGAGCCACGAGAGAAACGAAAGCGAATCTCGCTACAGTTCAATGCAAAAGTCAGAATTAGAGGCCCTGGCAGTTTCTGCGATCCGGGAACATCGCCGCCTTCTCGCCGCCGACGAAGCTGTCTATGAGGAATGGAACCGCGGGACTGCCGACCCGTCGGTCTCCAGCGCCGTGCTCAAGAGCCTGCAAGACGAGCATCTCGCGCGTCAGAAGAAATCTGAAGCCCAGCAGGAAGAGCTTTCGGAAATCATCGACGCGCTTGGCTATGTCCCTGATGTTCCCTTGGATGGCGAAGAATGACGATCAGACCAGCCCGTGATCTTTTGCGATCGCTACGAGTTGCGGAACGGTCGCCGCTTCGAGCTTTCGACGCGCGCTGTCGAGATAGTGCTGCACTGTTCTCGGGTTGATTCCCGTTAGCATTGCAGTTTCCGGCCCATTCTTGCCCTTTGCAGCCCACATGAGGCACATCGCTTCTCTTGGCGAGAGGAGCCGTTTCGGGGCAACAATCGTCGCCGCCGCTATGATCTTCAGGCGGTAATGGATTGCCATGACCGCCTGAATCGCTTTTTGCCTGTCCTGCAACTTCGAAATGTCAGCATTCTTCTCAGAAGAGGCGAACGTCAGCATCATCGTCGAGCCGAAGCTTCCTTCGACAGGGATCGTCACCCCGCTGCGAATGCCGTATTCGATCGCCTGGTCTCGAAAGCGCTTGAGTTCGGAGTTTCCACGCGCTGGCCAATCATCGGCCGTCCAGGAAAACATCTGCATGCGACGCTTGGCTTCCGTCACCACTGGGTCGATGAGGGAATATTGGCTGACGAGATAGATGTCCTGCCATCCGACGGGATAGGAGTTGAATGTGCGGATTTCAGCGCCTGCGGTTTGCAGATACGCGAAACGCTCAAAGCCGGAAGAGATCGCGAAGCTTTTCAGGGCGCTTTTGATCATGCGTTCATCGTGCGCGGCTTCTGCCATGTCGATGAGAGAGCGAAGGTCTCCGTCCAATGACTTTTCTCCTATGTTCTTGCGCAGCTGCGAGCCGCCCCACCCGTCGCACCTTTCACGCCGTGCTGGGTGAACGGTGCCGACGTTTGGCCGGCCGGAGCCACTTGGGACATCGGACGACGGCCGGGAAAACTCCGCACCCATCCTTTCCGAATGAAAGCGCGGACAGCGTCTACGCAAAGCATCCACGGTCGTTGGACGATAGGTCTACTCGCGTTTTCCGAGTATTCAAGGCCTCTCGATCTAAAACATGCCGAATAATGAGAGATTTTACCGACGGGTGATTGTTGCGGAAGATTCAACCACCCGCAACGAAAGAGCGGCGGGCTCAGATTTCCGTGATTAGCGGCCGTCGTAGGTGGACGGAAAAATGATATCCTGATCGACCAGCACGTTGAACTTGTAGCCGGGGCGGATGCGGATCGTCGGCTGTACGTTCAGGTTCTTCGAGATCGTTCGTTCCGCGACGCGACCGAAGCTATCCGCAAAATTTCGTCGGGCAGCGTCCGACGCCGTATCCTGCGTCGCAAGCGTCGAACTCTCAGGCAACGACATATCAATCCCGGTTCCCATGATGGCCACCAGCGCTGCGGAACCGAAGGTCCTCCACAGGTGACGGTCGACCTTGTCCTTGAAGCCGCCATATCCTTCGGCGTCCGTGCCTGCCATTCCGCCGATCTGCAGCGTTGAGCCGTTCGGGAAATTCAGGTCTGTCCACACCACAAGAACACGTTCCTGGCCAAACGACACCTTTGAATCGTAACGGCCGAACAGCTTGGCGCCCTGCGGGATGAGAAGGCGATACCCGGTGGCGCTGTCGTAGACATTCTGGCTGACCTGAGCGGTAATGCGTCCGGGCAAATCGGAATTGAGGCTGGCGATCAACGTGGCGGGGATGACCGAGCCGCGCTTCAATTCGTAGGGTGACATCTGCGGCACGACCTGGTTCGGCAGGTAACCAAGATCCTTGATGTCCTGATTGAGAAAATCCACCTTCGTCGTCTGGCCGTTCGGATCGACGTTCTGGCCCATCAGGCCAGATTTCATCGCGGCAGCATAAAGATCTGATGCATTGTTCGTCGGCGCATTTGTCGTCTGACGGCCCGTGTTCGTGTCTGCGGCCTTTTCGACATCGGACACGTCTACCTTCAGCGGCGAATCGAGCGCCGTAGCGCGGGCCTGAAGGCGAGCCATCCGCTGGCGCTGGGCCTCACGGATATACTGTTCATCCTGTTCTCGCTTCAGGCGCGCCTTCCACTCCTCTTCGGATTCGAGCCTGGTCCGCCGTTCTTGCCGTTCTGTGGGCCGGCGTTCAACAACCGGTTCTTGCCTCTCGGCCGTCTGCTCAATGACAGGCGTCGGCTGGAAAGCCTCGCGCTCAACCGGATCGCCGATAATTCCATCCGATACGCCGCGTTTAAGCTGGTCGCCGAAACTTGTCGCGGGGGTGTTGGAGGCGCTTTCAACGTCGTTGCCGCGGTTGAAGGAGAGCCCGCGCCATGACAGGCCAATCACGACGACGCCGAAAAACAGCACGATAACGATGATGGCAGCGATGATCGGCAGGCGATTGAGGCGGCGCATGCCCTTCTGATGGTCGGCCTGGTTGGACGCGCCAAGCTGGAGCGACTGGACCATATTCTTCTCCGTCAGTTGCGCTGCATGATCGAAAGCGGACTAGCCGGCGAGGCGCCGGCTGCAGTCGGCGTATAAGCACGGCTAAGAGCGATGGAAGGTGTCGAAAGCCGCACTAGCACCTGTCCGTCCAAGCCATCGATAGCATAAGCAAGCTCGCCCGGTTTGACGTCCTTGGCGACTTTGCCGTCCGTGACCACCGTGTAGCCCCACCCTCTGAGGGCCGCCTCGAGGGCGGTCGCGAACTCGGATGTGTCCTTGCCCATCTTGATCGTCGTCGCAGCACCGGCCGGGCCGACCTGCTCGGCGAGCCGGCTTGCCATGTCGCCCGCGATTGCGCTTGCGGCCGGTCCAGTGACGGCTACCGGGGTTGAATTGGTGGTCAGCGTGTTGTCAGCTGTTTGGCAACCAGAAAGCAGCGCCGCGGCGACGATAAAGGTGGGAAGCTTCCACATCGTTCAGCCTCCCCGCCGGATGGTGATCTTCTGTTGCCGCCAACCGATCCCGGAAACGAGGATCGCCTTGTCGACCGCATAGTCGACGATCATTGTGTCGTTCTTCATTCGGTAGTTGACGATGCGGTTTTGGCCGCCGGAGACGACGAAGAGCACCGGCGCATCCTGACCGGAGATCGACTTCGAAAACTGAATGTAGGTCTTCATCCCGTCCGAATAGACTCGCTTCGGCTTCCAAGACGCGCCGCCGCTGATCGAATAGGAGAAGTTCAGCTTGTCCGGCGCTGTGCTGGGAATGCCGCCGGTTTCGAGACGGGCGTTAATGTCGGCGAGCTTGGTCGACACGTCCTCCGGATATTCGAAACCAACGCGCGCCATATACTGGCTGGGATGGGACTTGAGCTGGATGTGATAGGTCCGACGGGACGTCGTGACGACCATCGAGGTGAGAAGACCTGGCTCCGACGGCTTGACGATCAGATGGATCGCCTGTCCACCCGTCGCGCCCGAGGTCGCGGGCTCCACCTTCCAGCGCACGTTGTCACCGACAAGGACATCGCGAACGATCTCGCCGCCCTGCAACTCGATATCGCAGACCTGCAGTGGCGAGCAGACGACGGAGGCCTGCGTTTCGCCGAACAGGAAAATGACTTTCCCATCCGGCCCTTTCGTGACGAGACCCGGCGTGCCGCGCCATTTGCCCGAAAGGTTTGTGCCCTTCACCTCGTTCGTCGTCATGCTCTGCGCCTGCGCGCCGACCACAAAGACGAGTCCGGCCATGCAGCCCATCGCTGTGAATAATCCCGTTCTGTACATGTGAGTTTCCCTGCCCTTAAAGCTGCGCCGTCCAGTCGAAATCCTGGACATAGAGACCGATCGGGTTGACGCGGATTATCGCCTCGTCCTGCGGCGCGGTCAGCGTCACCGTCGCGATCGCGCGGAACCGGCGCGTGCCGATTTCCTTGCCCTTGCGGTCGCGCTCATATTCCGTCCAGTCGAGCTGGTAGGTTTGGTTCGAGAGCGCCACGATGTTGTTGACCTCGATGGCGACCGTCGAAGTCTTCGCCTTCTCGAAGGGCGAGTTGCCGCGGAACCAGGCGTTGATCTTCTGGGTCGACGGATCCGAGGTTCGCAGCAGCGCGTAGGTCCGGTCGATATATCGCTTCTGCACCACGGCGTCGGGCGTGATTGAACGGAAGCTGGTGATGAAATTGCCGAGGGTGGCGCGCACCACACGCGCATCGGCATACTCAATCTGCTCGGGGAAGCCGGCCGTCACCGACGTTCCGAGCTTGTCGACCTCGACAATGTAGGGCACCAGCTTGACCTGGGTGCTGAGATACATAGCGTAGCTGAACCCGATGACGGCCATCGTGAGCCCAAGAATGCCGACGATGCGCCAAGTGGCGGCAGCCTGCACATGGGAGCCATAGCGTTCGGACCATTCCTGGCGGGCGGCAAGATACGGGTTTTCTGGGGCGCGGTTTGCGGCCATCTATACTGCCCTTGTCTCGATTACGGTTTGTCATTGTGTTCGGGAGGAGGCTTTGGTCCGCTGTGACCACTGCGCTGTTCGTCGAGCTTGGCGTTCGCCAGTCCGAGGATCGAACCGGCATAAGCGCCGGGAGAGCCGATCGCCTTTTCCTTCGCGGCCGACCCCGCCGCTTGCGCGCCGGAACTGAAGCCCGCACCTATGCCGCGAAGAGCGGCACCAGCGACCGAGGAACCTCCGGCGCGAGCAGCTTGAGCCGCTGCAAAACCCGCGCCGGCCGCGCCGGCGGCGAGGAAGCCCGCCCCTGCCGCGAAAGATGCAGCCTGCCCGCCGTGGCGGATCGCTTCCATTCCTCCGGAGACGGATGCCCCTTGAACGACACCCTGCATTATGTTGGGAACGTACATGGCGATGATGAAGACGACGACGGCGATGCCCGCGATTGCCAGTGCGGTTTGAAACTGGTCGCCGATATCGGGCTGATTGGCGAGGCCTATTAGAACTTCGGAGCCGATGCGCGAGATCATGACGAGTGCCATGAGCTTCATCCCGACCGAGAAAGCGTACATCAGATACCGGACAGCGAAATCCTTGGTATAGGACGAACCGCCGAGGCCGAGCATGATCATGCCGGCGAGGAGCCCGACATACATTTCGACCATCACGGAGACAAAGATCGCGGCAACCAGCGAAAAGGCGATCACGGTGACGACCATCGCAAACGCGGCCGAGATTGCGAGCGCGTTATCCTCGAAAAGGCCAAACTGAACCTTTTCCGACATCTTGGTTGCTACAGCCAATCCGGCATTGAAGACATCAGCCGGTGAGGCTGTGCCGCCATCTGCGCCGAGCTGGAAGAGGCTGTCGACGACCGCCTTGGCGAAGATCGGACCCTGCGCCAGAACGAAGGCGAAGAAGCCAACGAACATGATCCGCCGCACAAGTTCGGCGAACCAACTGTCAAGAGAAGCAGCCTGGAGTGCCAACCAGACTGCCGCGATACCGATTTCGATCGTTGCCAGGATCCAGAAGAGAGACTTGGCGGCGTCCATGACGGTGGTTTCCCACCCTTTCGCGGCCGTAGTGACCTGGTTCTGAAGCGAGGTCAGGACAGAGCCTTCCTGTGCAAGGGCGGGCTGAGCCGCCACCGTGACGATGACGGCGAGCAGCATTGCCACGCGCAATTGCCGAAGCGACATTTTGTTCCTCGCCATTCTGGCTTCATCTTCTGGCCGTCGGAGGTCGGAAACTCCTTGGTCGCCCAAAGAACTCTTCGTGCCGTTCCTGGGTAGCTCGCTTTTTCGGAAATGAGGAACTATATGCCTGCGCCTACCGAGTGCAAATATTGCGGCGTTGGCAAGCAGAAGGGCTTTCGTTCTCACCACTCGATCCCCATCTTTTGACCACCTGATGTTGAGGGGGCGGTGGCGCTGAAGAATTTCTCCCGCCGCGCCTGCGCCAAGTCCTTGTCGGTCTGTTCGGTCTGGAGCCAGGTTCCCGTCATGGTCATCTGCTGGGAGACGAGACCCCGCAGCTTCTGCATCTGCGCGACCTGCTGGGCGGCAATCTCATGCCCGACCTGCAAGGCTTTCATCTGGCCGTCGGCGGATTCCGACATTCCGCGCAGCGAGTCCATGGTTCCTTCTTCGCTGTCGAATTGATCGGCCGTGAGGCTCGCCGCCTTCAGAGTGCTGGCGATCGTGTCGCGGTTCGTGTCCGACCAGGCTTGGTACGTCGTCGAAAAAGTCTCGTTGCCAGGCAGGTTGGTCTTGAGATCGGCATAGCTTTGGAAACGTTGGTGCAGCACATCGTCCGCATTGCCCATCGAAAACGAAACGCTCTGCCCCTGATCTACAATGTTTCGGAGTTGATTAAGGTCGCTTTCTACCTGTCCCCAGACGTGGTTCGGTAGCTGCGCAGTGTTCTGCAGCATGTTCTCGTAGATCCTCAGCTGGTTCTGGATCTGCTCGGCGAGCTGGCTGATCTGCGTGATCTGGTTCTGGATCTGCTCGCCGGACTTCCCGACCAAGGAGATGAGTTCACCGTTGTTGAGAACTTGCGTCCATTCGGTCGCAGCACCCGTGGCGGTGCCGGCATGCGCCGGCGTGACGGCGCCGATCGTCAGAGCGACGGCCACCAAGCCGGCGAGCCATTTATTCGAAGTTGAGCAGTGATGCGACATCATGAACTCCTCTAGTCTGTAGCCAATGGATCGGCCAGTCGTCGCCATGTTCGGATTTGAGCGCGCGGATCCTCTTGAGATCATCCTTGCCGGAGGCCCCGACGAAGCTGAGCGCAACGGGGCCGAGAGACATGTCGAAGAGCCGCCGGCCTTCTGGCGTGGCGACGTAGTATTCGCGCTTGGGGATGGAGCCCGAGACGATCTCGATCTGGCGTTCGTTGAAGCCGATCCGCTCGTAGAATTCCCGCGTTCCTGGCTCCCGGGCAGCACCATTTGGAAGGCAAATCTTCGTTGGGCAGGATTCCTTCAGCACGTCGATGATCCCGGACCGTTCGGCATCCGAGATCGACTGTGTGGCGAGAACGACAGCGCAATTCGCCTTGCGAAGCACCTTCAGCCATTCTCGAATTTTGCTTCGAAATACCGGATGACCAAGCATCAGCCAGGCCTCGTCGAGCACGATCAGGCTCGGCGACCCATCCAGGCGCTTCTCGATCCGGCGGAACAGGTACGTCAGGACTGGGACGAGGTTGCGCTCGCCCATGTTCATGAGCTGCTCGATCTCGAAAGTCTGGATGGCCCCAAGCGACAGGCCATCCTCTTCGGCATCGAGAAGCTGACCCATCGGCCCATCGACGGTATAGTGATGAAGCGCATCCTTGAGCTCGCGGATCTGCACGCCGCTGACGAAATCCGAGAGCGAGCGACCGGCCGCGCTGGCCATCAGGCCGACCTGGCGGGAGATGGCGTTGCGGTGATCGGGCGTGATGGTGACGCCCTGCAGGCCGACCAGCATCTCGATCCATTCCGTCGCCCACGCCCGATCAGCGGCACTTTTGAGTTCGGACAAGGGGCAGAAGGCCAACGCCGTCCCCTCTTCCACGTTGTCGCCGCCGATCTCGTAGTGATCGCCACCCGCGGCGAGCGTCAGCGGCAGAAGCGAACTTCCCTTGTCAAAGGCAAAGATCTGGGCACTTCCGTACCGGCGAAACTGCGCAACGATCAGTGCCAGGAGTGTCGACTTACCGGAACCGGTCGGACCGAAGATCAGCGTGTGGCCGACATCGTCAACATGCAGGTTGAGCCGGAATGGTGTCGAGCCGCTCGTAACCTGCATCAGCGGCGGCGAGTCCGGCGGGTAGAAGGGGCATGGCGCGATCGTGTTTCCCGGCCAGACGGAGTTGAGGGGGATCAGGTCAGCGAGATTGCCGGTGTGGATCAGTGGCTCGCGGATGTTGCAATACCAATTGCCCGGCAGGCTGCCGAGAAAGGCGTCGGTGGCATTGAGCGTTTCGATCCGCGCCCCGAAACCTTCCGCTTGTATCAGGCGGCGGATTGCTTCCGCCTTCTCCTGGAGTGCCTCGCGATCGCTATCGAACAGCACGACGACCGGCGTGTAGTAGCCATAGGCAACCAACTGCGACGAGGCCTGCGCGATCGCGTCCTCGGTCTCGGCCACCATCGTCATGGCGTCCTGATCGACCGAGCGGCTTTGCGTCTGAAACAGCTGATCGAAGAACGGCCGGACCTTCTGCTGCCATTTCTTGCGCGTGCGTTCGAGCTTCTGTCGGGCTTCCTCGGCATCGAGAAAGATGAAGCGCGATGACCACCGATAGGTGAGTGCCATCAGGTCAAGGCTGTTCAGAATGCCCGGCCAGCTTTCGGCCGGCAGACCGTCGATGGCGACAACGCCGAGGAAACGATTCTCGACTTTCGGCGTCAGTCCGTGCTCAAGCTCGGCCGTGGCGATCCAGTCGAGATACATGGGGACGTCCGGGAGCCGGATCGGATGGCTTTCCCCGGTGATGCAGAAGCGGACGAACTGAAGCAACTCGTCATACCGAGCAATCCGGTCCCCTCCCCTCTCGACCATTTCGCGGGTTTCCATTCGCCTGATCGAAAGCGTGTTTGCGAAATACTGCTCGAGCTCGCGGATCGCGTTCTTGAAGATGAACAGCACAGTGTCCGCATAGGACTTCTTGCGACTCTTCTCGTCGGAATAGATGTATTTGCTGATAGCAGTTTTTTTGGACTCGAGCGGCCGGTAGGTCAGGATCAGTGCGTGTTTGCTCTCGAAATGCCCCTGCTCGCGTGCGAAATGCGCCCGGCGCTCGGCATCTATCGCGCGCGTGACCGGGTCTGGGAAATGGCAACGGTCTTCCGACGGATAGTCGGCCGTCGGGATGCGAATGGCCTCCACCTGGATCATCCAGCCGCTTCCAAGCCGCGACAGGACCGCATTGATCTGCCTCGACAGCTCGTTGCGTTCGAGGTCGGTCGCACTTTCGGAATCCAGGCCGGCAAAGTACCAGCCGGCCATCAGGCTTCCGTCCTTCAGCAGGAGGACGCCATTGTCGACGAGGCCGGCGTACGGAACGAGATCGGCGAAGGATGGGCCCGTGGCCCGGAAGCATTTGAGAGCTACCACGGCCGTCTCCTCAGTACCGCCGCCATGGCGAGGTGGTCGCCTTATAGGTGGGCTTGTAGGAAATGTACCGCACGTAGATCTGCCGCATGTAGGGATCGGACTTCGCCATCATCCTGAGCAGGCCGACGATCACGATCCAGAAGACGACACCGAAAAGCGCCGAATAAACCGTAAGGACGACGAAGATCAGGATCACGGCCGCAAGACCGATGATCAACACCAGCTCCCGGTCCGCGCCCATCAGTAGGTTCGGGCGGGAAAGAGCGCGGTGAATGCGGTTGCGCCGCAGGCCGGACGAGGACTCAGCCATGAGCCCCCTCCCCTTCTCCGTTCGAACCAATCGACGTGATCTGCTTGTCTGTCAACCCGATCGAAGCGCCGGTCGCCCCGAACAGTCCGACGATGGTGGTGGCGCCGAGCAGGATGCCGGCGACCAGAACGACGTACACAAGTCGCCGCGCGAAATCGTTCAGTTCCCCGCCAAAGATCAGCATGCCGCCGGCGATTGCGACTGCAGCCAGTGCGATGTAGCCGGCGACCGGGCCAGTGATCGATTCCTGAATTTGCTCAAGTGGCCCCTCCCAAGGAAGGCTGCCGCCGGAACTGGCCAGCGCCGGCGCGACGGACGCGAAAAGGCTCGGCGCTGCAATGAGCGCGATCACGATGAGTGCGTATTTACGCGACATGGCGCGCCTCCTGTTCTTCCGTGAGCTGATCGGTTTCGATCTCGTACCGACCGCCCGCGAACCGCTCGACGTGGATGACGTCTCGAATACGCCGCCCGCGCGGTGTCCGCTCGATCGAAACGACCAGATCGACGGCCTCTCCGATCACTTCGTGCATCGGCTGTTGGCTTGCCTCGGCGGTGAGCTGTTCAAGGCGACGCAGCGCCGACATGGTGGTGTTCGAGTGGATGGTTGCAACACCTCCTGGATGGCCGGTATTCCAGGCCTTAAGCAAAGTGAGGGCTGCGCCGTCGCGGACCTCGCCCACAACGATCCTGTCGGGACGTAAGCGCATGGTGCTCTTCAAGAGCCGCGCCATGTCGATTGTATCGCTGGTGTGCAGGAGAACTGCGTTCTCGGCCGCGCATTGGATTTCTGCGGTGTCCTCGAGAATGACGAGGCGATCCTCCGGCGCGGATTTGACGATTTCGTCGATGACTGCATTCGCAAGCGTCGTCTTGCCCGAACCGGTCCCTCCGGAGATGATGATGTTGAGCTTCGAGGAAATCGCGCTGCGGATCGTGGAGGCCTGATATTCAGTCATCACGCCCGCACGGACATAGTCATCGAGCGGAATGAGGCGTGAGGCGCGGCGCCGAATGGTGAAGGCGGGCCTGGCGACTACGGGCGGCAAAAGACCCTCGAAGCGGTGGCCGCCGATCGGCAGCTCGCCGGAAATGATCGGCTTTTCCGTGTCGACCTCGGACTGGAGTGCATGCGCAACCGTTCCGATTACCATTTCCGCGGCAGCGGAGGACATTTCGCCGGCGGGAACCACACCGTGACCGAGCCGTTCGATGAATAGCTTTCCGTCCGGATTGAGCATGATCTCAACGACATTTGTGTCGTCCAGGGCAACTCTGAGCTGACCGCCGAGCGCCTCCTGCAGTTTCCGGACAAGTCGGGGGTGAGAGCGAAGCTGGTTCACGAATTTCTCCTTTCACGCTGCTTGGCTGAGAGGGCTGAGTTCAGAGCGATAATTGGAGGGGCGAAGCCTAAGGAATGTGTCCGCGTTGGCGGGCAGCGTGCCCGCCACGGCCATCGTAACGCCGATTTTTTTGGGTTCCCCGAAACGCAGCAGTGGCCATCCGACGCGAGCTAGGATCCGCTCGAATCGAGTGTCGGTCACGGTGATAATCTCGGTGTAGCCATTCGCCATGCACCATTCGATGATGCCTGCGAACATGGTCAGGGTCGCCTCATGGACCGAGCCTGCTCCCCTTCTCTTTGCAAGCATCGTGTCAACGCAGAAGCGGGAGCTTTCGATCATCGCCGAATGGCCATGGAGCCGTCCTCCCGGAAGTAGCGACGAAAAGACGTTTTCTGCCATTGTTGGACCCAGGGCTGGGAGAAGCCTGGCGCAGCCGACGACGCGGTTGTCGGACGAGACCGCGAGGATGTAAGCGGGCCCGAGATTGTCGAACGAATCCGCCTCTCGGCCGTCGACAACGTCAACCTCCCAGCCGAGCCGATCGGAAAAGACATGTGCCCGCAAGGAATGCTGCGCCTCGAGGAGTTGGTGCTCGCGATGAGTCCCAGCGGCAGAGATAGCGACAATGTGCATGATTTTCTCCGTCAGTGAATGACGGCTCGGAAATGAGCACGTATGAAAGCTGTGCGGCAGTTGTAGAATTCTACAAGGTGGGTAGCTGAGTCGCGCCGACCGTTTGTCGTAACTGCGATAACATTTCATGGCGGAAGGCCACCTCTTCAGGCTCTCGTCCAGCCGCTTGTTGATCGCCGAGATCGATGATGCTGAGAAGCCATGGCCGCAAAGCTGCTCGGTAGTCGGCCTTGACCTTCCTGGTCGACACACCCCCTGCACATGCATCTCCGCCAAGGTCGCCACCAGCGCCCGCTCGGAGCGCTGATGGCGTTCAATTCGGTGGAGAAGTGCCCGAGGATCCTGCGACACCCGCAGTTCAAGCTTGCCCACCCGTGTGATCTGCGTGCGGCGATAGTGGCCTGAGCGGTAGCCGAGTCGTTCCGGCGTACGCTCGCCCTTCGCAGCCCCCAGCGCCTCGTCAATCTCCGCTTCCAATACCTCCTGCATCACCGTGCGAATCGCCTCGCGCAGCCCGTCGGGATTCGAAAGCAAAAATGTCTTTGACGGCGGCGCTGGCTCTTACCTTCACTCTTGGTCAAGGTGGCGTCCATGGAATCAGTTGACGTTCAACGTCGCCAGCCTGCGATGACCGCCTCCTTCAGAGAGTTTGCTGAACCTTCAGTACACTACCTACGTTTGTAGGATTCACAGGAGAACATTTCATGATCAAGAGCATAGGAGAGTTGGGCTAACCATCGGAACAGAAACATAGAAATTGGAAAAACCGCTTGCGGATCGTCCCCAGCCGTTAATGATTTCTTAACCCTAAACGTCTGGACGCGTTTAGGAGAATCGTGTTCTATCTTTGGCGGGCAATTGCCGGTAAACCGGTAGAATGCCGCCAAGAGGAACAGATGGCGATAGCAAACCGAGTAGAATCAGTTGTCGGCTCAAAGGAAGATGCTGGCAGCAAAATCATGCGCCATGCAGGGCTTCTGTCCGGACAACTGCAGCAGCTTAGAACCCGCATGTATCCGCCAAAGTCGGAAAAAACCCTGCGTCCGTTTCTGACTAACGAAGTGTCGAAGCTGACGTCTATACCCGATTCCACTCTGAAGCTCATGTCCATCGAAGGACGTGGACCGGTTCCCAGCAGGCTGGAGAACAACCATCGCGTCTACACGCTGGCCCAGATTAATGAGCTGCGTGAGTTGTTCGCAATGCAGAAACCAGCGGACGCGGTTCGATTCCTTCCGCGCCGTCGCGCCGGTGAGCATCTCCAGGTCGTTGCCGTAGCGAACTTCAAGGGCGGCAGCGCAAAGACCACGACCTGCGTCCATCTATCCCATTATCTCGCGCTTCACGGTTATCGCGTCCTTGCATTGGATTTGGATCCGCAAGCATCCCTGTCCGCTATGTTTGGTGCTCAACCAGAGATTGATGTTGGGTCAAATGAAACTATCTACGCCTCTCTGCGCTACGACGAGGCCGAACGTCGTCCGATCCGCGATATCATCCGCAAGACATACTTCGATGGCATTGACCTTATTCCGGGAAATCTCGAAGTCATGGAGTATGAACACGAAACGCCACGGGTTTTGGCGAACAAATCGACCTCGGGCGCAATCTTCTTCGAGCGATTGAAGTTAGCTCTTACGGAAGTCGAGGCGGACTACGATGTCGTGATTCTCGATACTCCGCCGTCGCTCGGGTTTCTGACCCTGAGCGCGATATACGCGGCAACGAGCATGATTATAACGGTCCACCCAGCCATGCTGGACGTTGCATCGATGAGCCAGTTTCTGCTCATGATGGGCGATTTGATTAGCGTCCTCAATGAGAGCGGTGCCCAGCTGGATCAGGATTTTATTCGGTACTTGGTAACGCGGCACAACCCCAATGACGCTCCGCAGTCACAGGTCGTTGCGATGCTTAGGCACTTGTTCGGCTCTGATGTCTTGTTGCCGACCGCCATAGAGAGCACTGCGGTCGAGGCCGCCGGCCTAGCAAAACGTTCGATATACGAGCTCGAGATGGGACAAATCGGTCGCGATACTCAAAAACGCGCCCGTGAAGCGGTAGACGCCGTAAACGAGGCGATCATTCGCCTCATCAACGATAGTTGGGGGCGGACATGAGCAAATCACCTCGCAAGTCCATTGTCGCCAGCTTCGGGCTGCTTTCCGCAGAGCTGGAGAATGATCAGGCTGCGGATCAACAGCAGCCGTCGCTGGCCGCTGCCCCCGTTGCCGGTAATCGTGTCGGAGCAGGTGTGATCGGTGCGGCCCATCGGGCCATCGATGACATCAGGACAGAGCGAGATCGTTTGAAGGCTATCGTTGAGTCGGGCGGTGGTGCGGTTCGCGAATTGGATCCTTCGCTCATCGACCCCTCCCCTTACCCGGACAGACTGCCGGATGATGACGGGACGAGCTTCGAGATGTTCAAGCGGTCGATCGAGACTGAGGGGCAAAAGGTTCCCGTCCAGGTCCGCCATCACCCCTCGTCTCCTGGTCGTTACCAGATCGTCTACGGTCACCGACGCTGGCTCGCTGCCATGCAGCTCGGCAGGCCCGTTCGCGCCCTCGAGATGGAAATTTCCGATCTTGATCTTGTTCTGGCGCAGGGCATCGAAAATGCTGGCCGCCAGGATCTGACCTGGATCGAGCGCGCATTGTTTGCATCGCGCATGGACGACGCGGGGATCAAGCCGCGCTACATCTACGCCGCGCTTTCAATTGAGGATGCCGAACTTGCCCGAATGCGCAACGTCTACCGGGTCGTTCCTGCGGACATTGTCGAGGCCATTGGGCGGGCGCCGAAGATCGGGCGTCCACGCTGGCTCGATCTCGCCAAGACAGTCGCTGGCAATCCAGGAATCCTCGATTCGATTCGGGCGGCACTAAGCATAAAAGCCGACGGTACCGAGACATCCGACCAGAGGTTTCAGCGCGTCCTTAATGCCATCAAACCAGCCGCCAAAAAGGGCGTTGAACCAATTCCGATTTCGGATGGCAGCGGAACGAAGTTTGGCGCCTTGGTGATGTCTCCGAAAGAGGTCCGGATTTCGGCTCAGGGATCACTCGGAATTGAGTTTCTGAAGTTTGTCGAAGCGGAGCTGCCAGAACTTGCTGAGCGCTTTGCCCGTCAGCGAAAATACGAAGAATCCTGACAGCTGTCAGGATTTGGAAATAAAGAAAGGAAGCGCTGCAAAAGAAAAAGGCCCCCAAACGTTGCCGTCGTGGAAGCCTCTCTCTCTGTGTGACA